>NZ_BDHE01000008.1:0-20000 GCF_054786175.1 Treponema sp. R8-4-B8 | reverse complement strand
CCGCAAACCGCATAGGAGCTTATCAAAACAGCGGCAAAACAGGCCAGTGATCCTTCCACGCTTTTTCCGGAAAGGAAAGCAGGCCGCCATTTTCCAAAGAATTTCCCCACCAAACTGGCTAAACCGTCCCCAAAGGCAAGGGCATAAATCGCTATTGCCGCCGCGTTTGACGGATACAGAAGCAACGCGAGAAGAGCGCCAAGCCCCAAAGTAACAGGCCCCATTACAAAGTTGCCAATATCACGCTGCCTGGAAGCCATGCTTGTAATAGAAGAAATAATCGGGATTTTTACGCCGGAAAGACGTAAATATTCCATCAATGTATAGCCCAAAGTTCCAATTATCAAAATAGCCGCAGTCGCCATTTTGTTTATGGAAGCCAAACTTGGCGTGAGGGCGATTAGAAAATGGATAGTTTTTCTGACGATTTCGGTTTTTAACTCGCCAACATCTCTGCCGATATTAACATTAGTTGCCCTGCTGGAGAAATTTGACTGTATTACAGATTCTGTTCTATCCATGCTATTTACCTAGCAAAAACCATGCCAAGTTCTAGAAATAAATATCGATATTATGTAAATCCTTATGTTGTATAGAATTACATAAATAGTAAAAGTGTCAATTCGGTTTGCCTTTGTAAAAAATGCCAAATAATGTATATAATATTATACATATTGAATAATAATTTACTATCAATTGGAATCTTAATACAAAGGCAAAATAATTTCATAGATTATTTTGTACAGTTAGGTAGTTTACGCAGAAAAAAATTAGGAAAATATTTTCCAGCGTATATAAAAATTGTATTTTATCTTATTTTGCTTGACAAAAAATACATCACAGAGTATTATCTTAAAATATTGATGTTTTTTGTATAAATAATAAAAATGAATAATAAATGGTCATTTTTTTTATTCGTCTGACGCGACGTATCTGATACCGCTTTTATGTAGCGTCCACAATTATTAATACGCTATAGGTAGCGTAGGGAAAAGTAAAACGCCCTATAAACTGTCCGTTGGACTTTATGGGTTTATATATGCCGGCGGGTTATTAACGCAGATATTTTGTAAGGAGTTTTATATGAAAAAAAACGGTTCAAAGATCAATACAGAAACTAAAGAAGTAAAAAAAACAACTGAAATTGTTACTGGTAAAAAACTCTGCTTGAGTTTACTGTTCATTTTCCTGCTGTTCTTACCCTTTTCAACAGCGGCGGCTCAAAACGAAGACGGAGTTTTTTCTCTTGCCGCGTTTTTACAGAAAGGACAAAATGTGTCCAATTTGTACCTGTTTTCTGAAAAAGATCCTGCCACCTACGCTGTTTTTTACGCGCCAAAAAGTACTGAAGTGTATTTTGTAAGAGAAGAAGACATTTTTTCATCAAGTAAATTGGTATGCAAATTTGGTCCAGGCATTAAACTGAGCGGGACGCCCGCTTTCGCTTTACTGCTCAATATAACTACCGGAAATGATATGCTGACTGAAGAAAACCTTGAATCAATTGGCATTTTAGCGTGGGCAAATTTAACAAGAACAGGCAATGCCGACATACCATATGTGCTGACAGGCGCTTTTATCCCAAAAGACGCGAAGTCAAAACAAATTTTTCAATTACTGGTACTAGGAAAACTTAAAGAGGTCCAATAAGGAGAACTAAAATGAAAAAAAACGGTTTAAAGATCAATACAGAAACTAAAAAAGTAAAAAAGACAAAGAAAATTGTTATTGGTAAAAAACTCTGCTTAAGTTTACTGTTCATTTTCCTGTTGTTCTTGCCTTTGTCAACAGCGGCGGCTCAAAAAGCATATATCAGCAGCGATGAAATACAATATTATACCTGTATAGTAAACAAGTATCTTAATCCCAATATGGAACGCTTTTTAGTATCACTCCAAAATGAATTGATGAGAGAGAACAATGAAGATATGGATAATATTTCCAAAAATCTTGAATCAGTCCGCCGAGGTGGTTCTGGCTCAGGTTTTGTATACGTCGATAAAAAAGGAAACAACTATATAATAACCAATTACCATGTAATTGTAGGCGCTTACCGTCTTTCCGCGACATTTGAAAACAAAGAGGGTAAGAGAACCACCTATACTAATTTGACGGTGTTAAATGTGGATGAATATGGGGATTTGGCTATTCTCGCGTTTCCAAACGGTCAAAAGCCTTTCAAACAAGGATTAACACTCAATACCACTCCATTAAAAGACGCTACCGACGTATTTGCCGCGGGATACGGCGGTATGTTTAACGAACCAAAATGGGGATTAGCCAAAGGCTCAATAATCAACGCCCATATAAGGCCGCCGGGCATGGAAGACTGGTATATTCAACATGGCGCCGCCATTAATCCGGGTAATTCAGGCGGCCCTCTAATTGTTGATATTACTAAAAAGGGACGTTTTACAGTAGCGGGTATTAATACTTTTTATATCTCAGACAGACAAGGTTCAAATTTTGCCATTCCCAGTGAAAAGGTTACAACTTTTATAAATAATAGCCTTGTACAAATCAATCAAGAAACTGCCTTGAAAAAACGTATAGATGACTTTATAGCCCTGCTAGTAAAATCCAATTCCGACTATGTTTATGAGAAACTTTCGTCATTTTTATCAAGCTCCATGATTTCCAGAGACCCTGCTGGAGCTCTACAAACACTTCTCAATAGCGGCGCGGAAGAAGAAATAGTAAATAAAATATCCGGCAAAGTGATAAATGACCCGGTTATATGCATTGGTTGGGCAGTCGCGTTTAATCAAATTGAAATTTATACCTATAAAAAAAATAAAAATGTAAAGCCGGAATTGTTATCAATAGAAAGTAATAATTTTGGAGGTTATACAGCCAGATTTCTTATAAGCGGTTATCCGTATAAATCCGATTGGGTCATTGAGTACGGATCATGGAAAATGGACGATTTTGCCGAAGATAGCGGAGAATACAATGACTATCCTTTATTTGCTACCCCTCTCCCATTGGGGAAAAATGTAATATATTCTTTCAGTTCCGCTCTTGATTATGACTGGTACGTACTGGATTTGCCTAAATCAGGAAAATTGACGGTATGGACGGATGGGACCACTAGCACCCAGCTCATCCTTTATTATGATCCCACTACAAAGGAGTCACGAGATCGGACTATTGTAGGTTCCGGTAGAAGTATTGCAAGAAGCGTAAATGTCCTATTTCAGGATAATGTCAAAGCCGGAAAAATTTATATAATAGTCAGGCCGGGTAATAACAACAAGGGTGAATATACCCTCTGTACCAAGTTGGAATAATTATTAACGCAGAGCGTCTATTATTGAAATTCCATAGCGCCGTCAAGAAATTGGCGGCGCTATTTTTTTGTAACAGTTAATTTTTTCCATCAGTAAAATTATTTAAAATTGTAGTGGTAACTAAAACCGTTTATTGCTAATATATATCCATGAAGACAACAACAGGACATTGGGCTGACGAAGCCGCGGCGAAGATTATTTTTGAGAAGGGCGAAAAAGATATCTACACTTGCGCCTCGGGGATTACTCCCTCCGGCACGGTGCATATCGGGAATTTCAGGGAAATTATATCTGTCGATTTGGTGGCGCGGGCTTTGCGCGATTTGGGGAAAAAAGTGCGTTTTATTTACTCATGGGACGATTACGACGTATTCCGTAAAGTGCCGAAAAATATGCCCAAGCAGCAGGAACTTGAAAACTGCCTGCGCTCCCCTATCACTATGGTTCCAGATCCGTGGGAGAGGGATTCAAGTTACGCGCGTCATCATGAAGTTGACGTTGAAAGCATCCTGCCAAAAGTGGGAATTTTTCCCGAGTACATTTATCAGGCGGAACGCTACCGCTCCTCGCGTTACGCGCAAGGCATACGAAAAGCGCTTGAGAAGCGGGAAATACTTAAAGAAATTTTAGACAAATTCCGCGATGAGGATCACAAGATTCAAGGCGAATGGTGGCCTGTCAGCGTTTTTTGCGAAAAATGCGATAAGGACGAAACTGAGATTGAAAGTTGGGATGGCGATTGGGGATTGAGTTACCATTGTAACAAGTGCGGCAATAAAGAGACATTGGACATACGCAGCGCAAAGGGCGTCAAGCTGTCGTGGCGAATTGACTGGCCGATGCGCTGGGAATACGAAAAAGTTGATTTTGAACCCGCCGGCAAGGATCATCACAGTCATGGGGGAAGTTTTGACACGGCGCGCCATGTTTGCAAGGACGTGTATGGCTGGGACGCGCCTGTCACTTTCCGCTACGATTTTATCGGCACAAAGGGGCTTCCGGGAAAGATGTCGTCGTCGTCGGGTAACGTAATCACTCTTGACGACGTGCTTAACGTGTACACGCCGGAAGTGGCGCGTTATCTGTTTGCGGGAACAAGGCCGAATACTGAATTTACAATTTCATTTGATCTTGACGTGATAAAAATTTACGAGGACTACGACAAGACCGAGCGTATCGCGTGGAAAACAGACCCGGCTAAAGATGAAGCTGCATATCAGAAAGAGCGTCGAATTTATGAGTTTTCGCAGGTCAGCGCGGACGGAAAAACAAAGTTGTTGGAAGACATGGTAAAGCCGTATCAAGTTCCGTTCCGCCACTTATGCAATTTGATTCAGATAGCGGACGGCGACATTGAAAAAACACTTTCGGAAATTGCGGCTAACGACGGCAATTTAAAGAAAGAGCAGCTTCCCGCCCTAAAAACGCGAGCTGAACGGGCAAAGTACTGGATAGACAACTGCGCCCCGGAAGATTTCCGTTTCCGTTTACAGCAGGAAGGAAGCGCGGTAAATCCTTCTTTCTCGGAGATTGAAAAAAACGCAGTCCGCATCCTTCGCGACGACGTTATCTGCAACATAGAAACATTCACAGACGATAAAACCTGCTCAACGGCAATTTACGCGGTTGCTGAAAAAGCCGGGATTGACGGCAAAGCTCTTTTCACCGCCGCCTATAAGGCGTTAATTGGCAAAGATCAGGGACCGAGGCTTGCGAGTTTTTTAAGAGCGATAGACAAGACGCGTCTGCTTGGAATACTGAAAAATTATTAATTGGGAAGAGTTTACGAAGAGGGTGAGCAGTTAGCAGTGAGAAGTGAGAAGTGAGAAGTGAATAGTGAGAAGTGAATAGTGAGCGTTGTTCGCAATCGTTACGTAGAACAACACGCTATGCTTGCTAACAATGCTCTGCTCACTCTTTGCTCTTTTGTTCTGCACTGCTCATTGCTCACTGCTCATTGCTCACTGCTCACTGCTCACTGCTCATTGCTCACTGCTCACTGCTCATTGCTCACTGCTCACTGCTCCCCCTTCTCTTTGTACATAATCGGCGGCTGGCCGGGATAATGCCGCCATTTGATAACTTCTTCTACTGAGGGCACTTTGTAAACTTTTATGTTGTTTTTTAACAAATCGGCTTCGGCTTCTTTGGGGATGCCGTCATCTGTGAAAACTCCGGTTACTTTATCAAGAGTAATCAGGTTGTACGCCCCGCGACGGTTAAATTTCGCGGCTTCAGTAAGCACATAAATTTTCTTAGGGCGCTCGGCAAGTTTTTGCGCCGTTTCAACGCGAAGATGATCCCTTCCCGTGAATCCCTGTCCTGAAATAAAACCATCGGCGCCTAAAAAAAATTTGTTTATGAAAAAAGTTTCGCAACTGTTTGTTGTCAACGTTCCAACCAAAACCTGCGATTCCGGTTGAAAATATCCGCCAAGAAGGATTAATTTAATATTTTGCATTTTACAAACATAGTTGGCAATAAAAATCGAATTTGTAACGATTGTAATGTTTTTTCTGGCAAGGGCAAGCTCTTCGGCAAATAACGCGCAACAGGAGCCCGACTCAAGTAAAATTGTCTCTCCTTCATCAACTATTTCAACAGCGGCCTTGGCGATTCTTCGCTTAATTGAATGGTTAAACGCCATCCGTTTGCTGGTGTCATCAGCGCCTTCCAGACTGGCATAACCGTGGGTTTTGCGAATAATGCCGCGTTTTTCAAGATTATCTAAATCTTTTCGCAGCGTTACATTTGAAACGTCAAGCAATTCGGCAAGCAGGGAAATTTTTACAGTTTTTTTAGCTGCTAAAAAATCAAGTATCCTAACAGTCCTGTCCATTATTATCCCTTTTTATAATTTCTAAAAAATAAAATTTTTAGAGATTGCCATAATTATAATTCCAAAGATTTGCTTTCAATTCTTTCATGAATATATTTGGAAAATTCTTCGATCTCCATAGCCGCAAGCTGTTTTCCGTCGCGTAAACGGATCGATACCGTGCCTTCGTCCATTTCGCGCTGTCCTACGACAAGCATATAGGGAATTTTTCGCGTTTGGCAACTGCGGATTTTAGCGTTCATGCGCTCGTCGCCTAACTCCGCCGTTATGCGCAAATCGCGCGATTTTAGGGAAGCGGCCGTTATTTTCGCGTAATCGTTAAACACTTCCGATACGGGAATTACCGCCGCCTGCTCAGGCGCGATCCAAACGGGGAAAGCGCCGCCAAAGTGCTCTATAAGCACGCCGAAAAATCTTTCTATGCTGCCAAATAGGGCGCGGTGTATCATGTACGGGCGTTTGTACTGGCCGTCAGTATCAACAAAAGTCATGTTAAAGCGTTCAGGTTCGTTAAAATCAAATTGAATAGTGGACATCTGCCATTCGCGGCCAAGAGCGTCTTTAATTTTTATGTCGATCTTAGGGCCGTAAAACGCGCCGCCGCCTTCGTCAATCTCGTAGGGCAGGCCTTCTGCGTTTATCGCGTTACGCAAACTTTCCAAAGCCGCATCCCATTTGTCCTGTTCGCCGACTGATTCCGCGGGCTTGGTCGCAAGGTACGCCTTAATTTCCTTAAAGCCAAAAACATTCCAAATCATCAAGCTGAAACGCAGAACTTCGCGTATCTCGCTTTCCATTTGCTGCGGCGTACAGATGATATGCGCGTCGTCCTGGGTAAAGCCCCGCACGCGAAGAAGCCCGTGCAAAACGCCTGAGCGTTCATAACGGTAGACTGTTCCAAGCTCAGCCCAGCGCAGGGGCAAGTCGCGGTAGGAATGTCCCTTATTATTATAAATTAAAATGTGGAACGGGCAGTTCATCGGTTTTATAAAATAATCCTGTTTGTCAATTTTCATTGGGCTGTACATATTTTCCTTGTAAAAACCAAGATGCCCAGACGTTTCCCAGAGCCAGCTTTTTCCGATGTGCGGCGTGTAGAGTATCTCGTAACCGTTACGGTAATGTTCCTGCCGCCAAAAATCCTCAAGAGCGACTCTCATCCTGCCGCCGTGCGGATGCCAATAGATAAGGCCTGCGCCGGCTTCTTCGTGAATAGAAAAAAGATCCATCTCTTTTCCCAAGCGGCGGTGATCCCTCTTTTCAATTTCTTCAAGAAACGCAAGATGCGCCTTTAAATCTTTGGGGTTTTCCCACGCGGTTCCGTAAATGCGGGTAAGCGTGGTTCGATTTTCATCGCCGCGCCAATAAGCGCCAGCGATGCTTTGCAATTTGAAAGCCGCGGAATTTATCTCTCTTGTATTGGCGACATGGGGGCCACGGCAAAGATCGCTCCATTGGACTTTGCCATCCGCGTCGCGATTTTCGTAAATCGAAATATCTTCGCCTTCCGGCAATTCATTAATTATTTCTGTTTTAAATTCTTCGGCGGCAAAACGCTCAAGCGCGTCTTTGCGGCTTACGGTAACCTTAACAAAATCCTGACGGCTGTCAATGATTTTTTTCATCTCCGCTTCGACGGCGGAAAGATCATCGACTGTTATTTGCCGAGGCAGGAGAAAATCGTAATAAAAGCCGTTCTCTATCGCGGGCCCGATGGCGGTTTTTGTTCCGGGAAAAAGTTTTATCACGGCCTGAGCCATGATGTGGCTTACGGAGTGGCGGATTGTCGCTAATTTTTGGTTAATTTCTGGTTTATCTGACATTATTTTAGAATAGCACTTTTAATTGATTACGTCTATATTGATAGATCTTACAAATTTGCTTATATTGATAATATTGACTTTGGAGGTAAATATGGCATTATCGGCATTAAATGTTTTATCGGGTATTGCGGCGGCTGCGGCCGGATTGGCGGGAGAAAAAGTATCTAAAGACGGAGCTGTCCCAGGACTGGATTTGGCGGCGATTATTCCGGCTCTGTTGGGCAAGTCAGGCGGGATTGCGGGAATTGCGGGAGGCGCACTTGCCGCCGTGGCAAAAACAGGGTTGCTTAACAATTCCAAATTGGGTAATTTAGCCGAGCTTGCCGGTTCTTTGTTTTCTTTTGGAAAAGCTGATACAACACAAAAGACCACAGGCGGCATCGCGGGTCTAGCGTCGGCGATTATCGGCAATTCAGGCGGGGGCGCTCTTGCTTCAATTGCTACTATGGCTTCAGGGCTAGCGAAATCCGCCAAGAACGAAAAAGAAGTAACCGGCATGGCTTCCGAATTAGGCAAAACCCTGAGCAGTTCATTCGGGGTTTCATTTGACGGTGGCGGAACAGCCATTAAAGCCCTTGATAAAGTTATGGGAAACGACACCAAAGGCGATCTTTTTAAGGCGATTCTGAAGGGTCTTGTTTAAACTTCGTTAAGATTTCACACACGTTAATTAAACGCACGGTATAACCGTGTGGATGAATAATGCCGCACAACGTAGCACCAATAAACGCCGCTGTTTACAATAAAAGCAAGGCTGACTTTAGGCAGCCGTCAGTGCGCAGATCACAAAGGAACAAAGAACACAAAGGAAGAGGGAAGAAAGGGTTTTTGTCTGAAGGCTATACGTGAACTTCACGATAAGATAGCGGACAAAAACCCCTGATTCTTCTTTGTGATCTTCTAAACTTTGTGTTCTTTGTGAGAAATCCACCGATTAACCCGCGTCTTCAATTAAATTCTTCATTATATATTCGCGTCTTTCTGGCGTATTTTTGCCCATGTAGAAATCCAGTACTTGAGGAACCTGTTTTAAGGTGTTTACGGAAACAGGCACTATCCGCATATCCGCTCCTATAAACTGCCCGAACTCTTTGGGGCTTATTTCTCCCAAGCCTTTAAAACGGGTTATTTCACATTGGGAACCCATGGCGGTCGCAGCTTCGTCGCGTTCTTTTTCCGTGTAACAGTAGCGGGTTTCTTTCTTGGTGCGGACGCGGAAGAGTGGAGTTTCAAGAATGTAGACATGGCCTGCGGTTATCAGTTCTTCAAAATAAGAGAGGAAAAATGTTAAAAGAAGATTGCGGATGTGAAAACCGTCAAAGTCAGCGTCGGTGGCGATTACGATTTTCGCGTAACGCAGGCCTTCGATGTCGTTATCGATGCCTAAAGCCATCATCATGTTAAAAAGCTCTTCGTTTTTGTAAATTGCCGCGCGTTTTTTGCCGTACACGTTTTCCACTTTGCCGCGCAGGGCAAAAATCGCCTGAGTCATAACATCGCGGCTTGAGACAATCGAACCCGCAGCCGAATCGCCCTCTGTGATAAAAATTGTCGATTCTTCCCCGTCCTTGCCGTCGTCAAGGTGGTATTTGCAGTCTTTTAACTTTGGGATTTTAAGGGCGATTTTTTTCGCCGCCTCCCGCGCTTCTTTTTTGACGGCATTTAATTCCGTGCGCAGGGACTCGTTAGCCGCTATTTTATGCTCCAATTTTTTGCTTGCTTCGGGGTTTTTATGCAGCCAGTCTTCAACGGCGTTGCGCGTTTCCTGCACAACCCATGCGCGAATGTCTGAGTTGCCAAGTTTGTTTTTTGTCTGGCTTTCAAATACGGGATTTTTTAATTTAATGGCGATTGCCGCTGTTGTTCCTTCGCGCACGTCTTCTGAGCGGTAATCTTTTTTATAAAAAGTTTGAATCCCTTTTAAGAAGCCTTCTTTAAAAGCTGACAGATGGGTTCCGCCGTCAGAGGTGTACTGCCCGTTTACAAACGAAAAATATTCCTCGCCGTAGTTGTTGGTGTGGGTAAAGGCCAATTCCAACTGCCCGTTAGCTGAATGTTTACCGCGATAGTAACCGAGTGAGTACAGCCCGTCGCTGCCCGTTTCTTCCTGCAATAAGTCGTATAATCCCTTATTTGAAATAAATTTTTTGCCGTTAAAAGCGAGAGTTAGCCCAGCGTTAAGGTAGGCGTAATTCTGCACACGCTTTTCTATAAATTCAGGATTAAAAACATAATCTTTAAATATTTCAGGGTCGGGAATAAATTCCACCATTGTTCCGTCTTTTAGCGGGTCTTTTAATTTTCCCTTGCGTTCGCTTTTAAGTTTCCCTCTTTCAAAAATCGCCTCGGCAAATTCACCGCTCCTTATAGCGACTACCCTAAAATGAGCCGAGAGCGCGTTTACCGCTTTTGTTCCCACTCCGTTAAGGCCGACGGAAAACTGAAACACGTCGTCATTGTACTTAGCTCCGGTATTTATTACCGACACGCACTCAACCAGTTTTCCAAGAGGGATGCCACGCCCATAATCGCGTACTTTAACAAGAGCCTTGCCGGGCTTGTCAATATCTTTAACAACCGTCTCGATAAGTTTTCCGTTACCCATAATAAACTCATCGATGCCGTTGTCGATTACTTCTTTTAACAAAACATAAATGCCGTCGTCGGGGTTTGAACCGTCACCAAGACGGCCTATGTACATTCCCGTCCTAAGCCTGATATGTTCAAGCGAAGAAAGGGTTTTAATTTTTGATTCGTCATAAACCGGAGCTTTTGAAGATACGGAGGCGGGCGAAGTTTTTTTTACCGCGGGTTTGGGCGGAGATTTTTCAACTGCTGTTTTTGTTTTTGTTTTTACGCTTGCTTTTTTATTTGTTTTTTTAACTTGTTTTTTTGCCGGCATATCCCCTCCTTATTTATAAATATTATAGTTGTTTTTCCAATTCACGAATATTATTTTCGCTTTCGCGGACGCTGTTTTCCAGATCGTCTATGCTCTTTTCCAAATCGGAAATTTTGTTTTTCTTTTCTTCTATTGATCTTTTGTATTTTTCAATTTTTGATTTCTCATCGTCAATCGCAAGGGACGCCCTCAGTTTGGCAATGGCGTTTTCATTATCAATAATAGATTGTTTCAGCCTTGTCGCCCTGCCGATAATTTCCCCGTCTTCGGCTGTGACAATGGTGTCTATAAAATACTTACGGTCGGGGGTAATGTCCTCATCTATTCCAGCCGCCTGACTGCCGAACCTTTTGTACAAAACGCTTAATGCTTCTTTAACTTCGCCTATATGGTTTTTAACAAATTGAATTTGTTTTTGCGGGTTGCCGTCAATGCCGAAGGATGCGGAAATAATGCGCCTTTCGTCTTTCAACGCTGAAATTTCATCGGCGGCGGTTTTTGAAATGCCGCGCAAATTATCAATTTCCAAGCGTATAAAGGCTACGTCGCTTTCTTCATGTACAACGTCGCGGTTACTGTAGCGCTCTCCGATGTTCAAATAAAGCTGTTCCTGGCTTTCTTTAGCTTTGGACAGGAAAGATTTTAACACAAGCCCTTGGGCGCTCTTGCCTATCCATGAAAAAACATTGCCGCCTTCTTTGTTGTCAAGTTCGTTAATGCGGGTTTCAAGCGATTCCAACTTGGCTTTTAAAGCGTCCGCCTGTTCTCTAAAAAGGGACGTATAATCGTTATAAGAGCCGTCTTCAAGAAGAGCCTTGCCAAGTTTGCGGTAAAAGGCCGCCATTTCCTTTGCCCGTTCTTTTTCGGCGTTTTCCGCAGTTTCGATTGCGTCTTCAAGTTCTTTATAACGGCGGTTTTTCTCTTCTATTTTACTTATCGCGGCGTTTGATTCGGCTATATCCTGCAAATAGACATTGTACTGAATTATATCGTCAAAGCCCGCGTTCATTTCCTTTATACGGGAATAAAGGTTTTCCCCGAAATTTTCCAAAAGGGTATCCAGTGAAAACCGGCTTTCCAGATTATTTCTAAGAAGATCATCTATTCGTTTTTTTCTGTCATCTGTCATAGTTAAATAATACGTTTTTTTTAAAGAATATGGAATAGGGAATAATAGAAGATAACCGTACACTATCTTGATTAATACGAGTATTTTATAGTATAAATAGCACATGGAAAGTAAATTTCCTAGAAAATAAATTTCCTAGGAAATAATTTCCAAAACAGGAGTAATATATGGATTTAAACAAATTAAAACACGCCGGATTAAAAAAATGGATTGAAGAAGCGGCGGCGCTTATGACGCCGGATTCAGTGGTAATCTGCGACGGCAGTAAGGCTGAGTATGACAGCCTCATCAAAATAACGGTAGACGCGGGTATCGGCATACCGTTGAATCCCCAAAAAAGACCGGGCAGTTACTGGTTCCATTCCGATCCTTCGGATGTGGCAAGGGCGGAAAGCCGCACCTTTATCGCCAGCAAAAGCAAGGACGACGCAGGTCCTACCAATAACTGGGCAGACCCCGCCAAATTAAAAGATGAAATGAAAGCTCTGTACAAGGGCTGTATGAAGGGCCGTACAATGTACGTTATACCGTTCTCGATGGGGCCGGTCGGTTCCAATATAGCGAAAATCGGCGTTGAAATTACAGACAGCCCTTATGTCGTGTTTAATATGCACATAATGACAAGAGTTGGAAAAAAAGTATTGGCAGTGCTTGGAAAAGACGGATTTTTCGTACCCTGTCTCCATTCAATAGCCAAACCGCTGAAACCCGGCGAAAAAGATTCAAGCTGGCCGTGCGAGCCTGATGTCAACAAAAAATACATCAGCCATTTCCCCGACACTTACGAAATCTGGTCCTACGGCTCGGGTTACGGCGGAAACGCCCTCCTCGGCAAAAAGTGCCTCGCTCTCCGTATCGCCTCAGTTCTCGCAAGAGACGAAGGCTGGCTCGCAGAGCACATGCTCATCCTTAAACTTACCAACCCCAAGGGAAAAGTTAAGTACGTTACAGGCGCTCTTCCGTCCGCTTGCGGAAAGACAAACCTCGCCATGCTGATCCCAACCCTTCCCGGCTGGAAAGTGGAAACAATCGGCGATGACATCGCATGGATGAAATTCGGCAAAGACGGCAGGCTTTACGCGATTAACCCCGAAGCCGGATTCTTCGGAGTAGCGCCCGGAACAAGTAACCAGTCAAACAAGAGCGCAATGGATTCAATCAGGAAGAATACGATATTTACAAATACAGGCCTTACCGAAGACGGCGACATTTGGTGGGAGCAGATCGGTTATCCGCCAAACGGCGAAAAAATCACAAACTGGAAAGGTGAAAAAGTGCCGTCTCCAAAAACCGACAAATCCGCCAAGGGCGAAGAAATCGCTCATCCTAACGCGCGTTTTACAGTCCCCGCGTCCCAATGCCCCGTAATAGCGAAAGAATGGCAAGACCCAAAAGGCGTGCCAATCAGCGCGTTCTTATTCGGCGGCAGAAGAGCGTCAACAATCCCATTGGTAAACCAGAGCAAAGACTGGATTCACGGCGTTTTCATGGGATCGATAACCGGCTCTGAAATCACGGCAGCCGCTCTTGATCTGAAAGCGGGCGATGTCCGCAGAGACCCATTCGCCATGCTACCCTTCTGCGGTTACCACATGGGCGATTATTTCTCCCACTGGCTAAAACTAGGCAAAAAAGCAAAAGACGAAGGCAACGGAGACAAACTGCCAAAAATCTTCTTTGTAAACTGGTTCCGCAAAGACAAAGAGGGCAAATTCATGTGGCCTGGTTACGGCGAGAACAGCCGAGTCCTAGCGTGGATTTTTGACCGTTGCGACGGCAAAGACAACTTCATTGAAACTCCAATCGGCAACCTGCCCAAACCGGGAAGCATTGAGCCGCCACCAGGCGTAAGCCCCGAAGCGATGGCGGAGCTTATCAAAATTGACGTTGAAGGATGGAAGAAAGAAATCTCCGACGTTAGAGGAAATCACTATGCCAAGTTTGGCGATAAACTTCCTAAAGAACTACTGACGCAACTTGACATTATGGAAAAAGGGCTGAACAGCTAAGGAACAGTGAGCAGTTAGTAGTGAGCAGTGAGCAGTGAATAGAGTTGTTGTTCGTTATCTGCGCGTGAAATAACATGCTACGTTTGCGAACAACAAATCCGCTATCCACTGCTCACTGCTCATTGCTCACTGCTCACTCCCTACTTGCCATTTATGAATAAGATACTAAAAGAAAAAATCATGGAAGCGTTTTTTTCGGTGCTTCCAATTACGATTATCGTACTCATGGTCAGCGTTTTTTTAACTTCGCTGCCGTCGGGGACTATTCTGATGTTCCTTGCCGGGGCCGCCATGCTGATAGTCGGGATGGGTTTTTTTACATTGGGCGCGGATATGGCGATGATGGAAATGGGAGAAGGTATCGGCGTCCACCTTACGAAAAGTTCAAAACTTTTTATAATAATTATAATAACATTTATCATCGGACTGATTATTACAATCGCCGAACCTGATCTGCAGGTGCTTGCGAGGGAAGTCCCTTCCATTCCAAGCATAAGCCTGATAATGACGGTTTCCGTTGGGGTGGGCATTTTCCTTGTAATCGCGGTATTACGCTCTCTTTTAAAAATACGGCTCTCAGTACTGTTAGTCTTTTTTTACCTTATTACTTTCGCTGTGGCGTATTTTACACCGATAACCTTTGTTCCGGTCGCGTTTGATTCAGGCGGTGTGACGACAGGGCCGATTACAGTCCCTTTTATCCTGGCAATGGGAGCCGGTATAGCGTCCATCCGCAGCGATAAAGATTCTATGGATGACAGTTTTGGTTTAGTGGCGTTATGCAGCGTGGGGCCGATTCTCGCGGTGCTTTTACTTGGAATGTTTTACAAACCCGAAGCCGTAGAAATGGAAAAATATATTCTTCAGGAGGCGCAAACTTCGCGTGATGTCGCCGGGTATTTTGCCCATGAATTGCCAAACTTTTTTAAAGACGTGGCTTTCGCGTTAGGAGCCATAGTCCTCTTTTTCGCCGTATTCCAGTTATTTACGCGCAGATACCACCGCCGCCAGCTTGGCCGTATTATAGTAGGTTTTGTTTATACATTAATAGGGCTTGTAATTTTTTTAACCGGCGTAAACGTCGGCTTTATTCCCGTAGGGGAGCTTTTAGGCTCACAGCTTGCGGCTTCGGAATTTAAATGGGTATTAATTCCGTTGGGAATAGTTATCGGCTACTATATTGTCGCGGCGGAACCCGCGGTACACGTGCTGAACAAACAGGTAGAAGAAATCTCCTCAGGCGCAATTACCGTAAAAATGATGAGCCGAGGGCTTGCGATTGGAATGGCGGCGGCGCTTGCCATTACAATGACAAGAATACTCCTGCATATCCCAATCGCGTGGATTTTAATTCCCGGTTACGCTTTTGCCCTGGGGCTTACATTTTTTGTTCCCCGCATTTTTACAGGCATCGCTTTTGATTCAGGCGGCGTATGCTCCGGGCCAATGAGCACTACTTTTTTACTGCCATTTGCCATAGGCGCGTGCGAAGGCTTAAAGGGAAATATCATGGTAGAAGCTTTTGGCATTGTCGCCGTTATAGCGATGACTCCGCTTATCGTAATTCAGCTAATGGGACTTGTTTATAAAGTAAAGACGGCGGAAGCCGCGGAACTGACCGTTATGCAAACAAAGGCGATTACCCCCGCGGACGGCGCGGTTATTGATTGGGGAAAAATTCATGTTTACGGGGAGAATAATTAAATGGCAAAAAAATCCCTGTTAGAAAAAATCTTTTCAGGTGGAAAGTCAATTGAAAAACCCGCGGAAAAAAAACAGCAGAATGTTCCGATTCTAAAATTGATATTTTTTATCGTTGACTGGCGCAGCGCTAATACCGTATCCGACGTTTGTTCGCGGGAAAACGTGCGTTTTCATTTTACCAGTCTTGGAAAAGGAACGGCATCATCGGAAGTTCTTGATCTTTTGGGTATTGGTTCCGCTGAAAAAGCCGTCGTCATTTGCCTGGAGCAGGAAGTAGGCGTTACATTACTGATGAAGGAAGTACGAAAAAATTTAAAAAATTACGGACCGGGAGCGGGTATCGCGTTTTCCGTTCCTCTTTCCGCGATTAACAATCCTATTTTATTGATTTTTAAACAGAGTATTTTAAAGAATGACAAAATTACCGCTGACGATATAAAAAACGAAGGAGAAAATATGGCTAATAATTATTCCCACGACCTTATCATATCTATTGTTAATCAGGGGTTCAGCGATGAACTGATGAATACCGCGAAAGAGGCGGGCGCCACAGGAGGAACGGTAATACACTCGCGAGGTACGGCGCACAGGGGAGCGGTAAAAGTCTTTGGCGTTTCAGTGCAGGACGAAAAAGAACTGATTTTAATTTTAACGGCGCGTGAAAAGAAGGAAACTATTATGCGCTCTATTTGCGAAGCCCACGGCCTTAACAGCAAAGCTCAGGGAATTATTTTCTCCGTGCCTGTAGATAATGTTATGGGGTTAACCGCCGACTAACTACCGTGAGCCGACTGTCTCCCTGTTAAGTTCGCGGTTTAACATTGATAAAATTAAAATACTATCCACAGGCAGCTTATAGGGAATTGTAAATTCTCCGCCCGTATAATTAACCGTGAAGAGCCGGACTTTTTCACCAGAAGGAAGCTGGGCGTCAAGACGCACCGGCAGAGGATAGGGATTTTGCGGCATTTTAAATTTATATAAATCGAAAATTTCGTTATCTTCAATTTTATCCGGGCGCGTTACCGTAAGCTGGACGGGAGTATTAACGGAAACAACGGAACTTGCGTCTGGAATTTGCGCCGTAATAATCTCGCCCTTTTCGCTTTCATCTCTCTCTTTTATGACAAACTGAAAATTTATTCCTGTCCCGGAAATTATTTCCAACGCCCGTGACAGCGTCAATCCCGTCAGCTGCGGAACGGTAACCGTAAGATTTTCCCTTCCCCTGCTCACGACAAATTCCAAAGATATTGGCCCTGAAATATCGGTTCCCGGCTCCGGTTTTTGCGCGAGAATAACGCCTGGATTTTCAGAGGAAAAATCGTACATTATCGGCTCTTTTATCGAAAGAAGGGGAAGGCCCCCCGCGACAGCCTGAAGAGTCATTAAATCCATTCTTACTTCATCAATATTTCTGCTTAGGAAATTTTCCACCTTGTTTACAATTACCCCCCGGCTGACGACAAGACGGATACGGCGTCCCGCTTTTACAATGGCTCCCGGTTTTGGCTCCTGCTCAAGGATAAATCCCTTATCCCTTGAAGTTTGCGAATAACGGAGCTGCAAACGGGGATACAATTCTTTTACCTGCAATTCAAGAAGGGCTTCCGTTAATTCCTTGCCTGTCACATCGGGAACCATCGTCTGTTCCGCGCCATGGACGGCGTAAAAGAAAACAGAAACGGCTATAATGCCTACAAAAATTATCAATCCAGCGACCGATAAAATAAAAAATCTTAAATGACCAGCCACATAATCTTCTATTGAACTTAAATCAAAACCCATACTCCGCCTCGCCTAAAATCCCAGTTGCGCCTCTGAAAAATCACGGACTCCGTTTAAGAAATCCCGCCAAAAAAGCGCTTTTTTCGCCTGATACTGCAACCGGGTCACAGAAAGAATTCCGTCTCCTGTTTGTATCAGTATACCATCATTTTTATCTATTCCCAATACCTGTCCGCAGTTTTTTACAGGCGCCTGCCCTTTAAAAATGCCGGCTTCCAATATAAATAATTCCCGCCCGTTATGTACAGTCCTGCACAGCGGCCACGGGTCAAAAGCGCGTATTTTCGCTTCAATTTGAGCGGCGCCAAGATTCCAGTCGATAAGTCCGTCGTCTCTGGAAATTAATCCGCAATAACTGGCTTCCCCGTGGTTCTGCGCCGTCCTTGTTACCGTCCCATTCGCGATTTTTATCAATACTTCAGTAAGCATCCGCGCTCCCTTACGCGCCGCCAATTCGCCGAGCGAGCCTGCCGTTTCCCTGCCCGACAGCGGCAATTGCTCCACCGCAAGAATATCCCCTTGATCCATCTGTGGCGCAAGGATTTGCACTGTAATCCCCGTTACGGTATCGCGGTTGAGGATTGCCGCCTGTATCGGAGACGGTCCCCTGTACTTAGGAAGCAGACTTGGGTGGATATTTATCCCGCCACGGGGGAACAGCGCCAAAAATTTCGGGCCAAAAATACGCCCGTAGGCGAAGGAAACGAGAATATCGGGCTTTAATAAGCCAATTTGCTCCCTTACAGCAGCGTCAAGTTTTAAGGGTTTTAGCGTCGGCACATTCAATTTTTGAGCCGCTTCGGCGACATCTGTCGGCTGGGGCGTACTATGCCTGCCCCTGGGACTGTCGGGGTTTGTTAATACGCCCACAAGCTCAATTCCATCCTGCCTGTAAACAGCTTCCAGAGAGGGAACCGCGATAGCGGGGCTGCCAGCGAACAGTACCCTCAATCTTTCGCTCCAGAACGGGAATTTTCATATTTTAGAAGCAGTTTTTCGCGTGTTTTTTCAGGAATATGGTCAATAAAGAGGACTCCGTTAAGATGATCGTATTCATGTTGAACTACCCGCGCCAGTAATCCGCCCGATTCCAGTGTAAAAGGGCGGCCTTTTTCATTCCAAGCCTGTATTTTTATTGATTCTGACCGGATCACATTGGCATAAACCCCCGGAATAGAAAGGCAGCCTTCCTCAAACTTGGCGGTTTCATGGGACGTTTCTATAATTGACGGATTGATAAAAACCCGCTCTTCATCACCCTCGACATGAACGACAAAAATACGCTTCATAAACCCTATTTGAGGGCCGGCAAGCCCTATAGCCTTGTCCTTTTTAAGAATTTCCAGCATTTGTGTAGCGATATCTTCAATTTCTTTATCAATTTTATCGATTTTTGCTGTTTTTTGCCTTAATAATTCATCGCCAAGGGTAATTATTTTCATAAAGATATTGTACAGGAAAAGTAATTTATCTTCAAGAAAAAAAGATTTTATCTTGAATGAACTAAAAAAAACACCAATTGACTATTTTGTTATTTTCTGGTTTAATAAAATTTATGGGAGTCCTTTTAAGTCAAAAAATATCAATGTACTATGAGCGTTTCAAGGACATTGATGTAACCTTTACAAAAGACATGATACAAATTACTGGGCTTTTAACTCAGCAAATACATTTAAAATGCGGCAACGATTTTTGGCCGTGCGTGGTTTATACCGCGTCATTTTCCGGCGCAAAGGTCGTCGCCAATGTAAAAACTTTCAGGAACGGGCAGGAAAATTACTCTGTTCATGATTTGGGCGGGGGAGCTTTGGGTTCTTCTTCCCCAGTGTGGAAATCGGCGCGTACTGATGTCAGCATGTCATTAAGGCGAATTTTAAACCCCATAGGGACGGTCCCTTCGTCAAAACTTATGCCTAAGGCGACCATTTCTTTTTTCCCTTCCACCGCTTCGGCGCGGACAAATTTTCCCTTTATTGTATAAGACACTCTTGGATCGTTAAAATCCAAACGTAACGCGCCTTCTTTTTCAAGAAGAAATCTGGGAACGCCAAGCATTATAACTTTGGAGCCTGAAAAAGAAATATCCCTTAATATGCAACGGCGCGGAACGCTCTCTATAAAAACAACCGTCTCGGTTGACATAATGTTTAGTTTGCGTAAATTTTCAGGGGTTAACGGAATACGGTCTTCTTTGCGTTTTTTGGAATTGACATTGGCGTCCAGAATGCGCCCCATAATTTCAATAAAATCATCGGGAGGCCTGTTGGTAAACTGGATCGTGAACATATTCACATCCTGCGAATTACCGTAGGGCGCGCTTGCGATGACGCGGGCGGCGACAAAGAAGGTTACCGTGTTGGTTTCCCCCTCAGGCTTGAAACAAAGGCGAAGGCTGACAAAGTTATTTGTCGTCTGGAGTTTCGCGAGAAGGCCTGTTTTTACATTGGCGACGACCTTTGCGCCGGAAAATGACGCGGTATAAACCACGCACGGCCAAAAATCGTTGCCGCATTTTA
>NZ_BDHE01000007.1:0-76839 GCF_054786175.1 Treponema sp. R8-4-B8 | reverse complement strand
CCTGGCCTAACCCAACGGAAAAACAAAAGTCAGAAATAGAAAAACTAGCTCAAGCCGTTTTGGACGCACGTAAACAATTTCCAAATGCAAGCCTAGCCGACTTGTATGACCCTTTAACTATGCCAAAGGAATTACTAAAAGCACACCAGAAATTAGATAAAGCGGTTGAAACTGCCTATGGTCGTTCTTTCGATAATGACAGCCAACGTGTTGCGTATTTATTTGAATTGTATCAAAAGCTAACAGGTGAACTATTTACTGAAACTAAAAAAACAGGAAAAGGTAAAAAAGTTTATTAGGTGTTTGACACCTTTCCCCCCTTTGTGTTCGTGAACCAAAGATTCGATGTTCCTTCGTGAACCTCAACCGAGTCGCAAATGCGGTGAAGGTTCCCTCTAAATCTTCATGAGAACCATTAGCGATATAATACTAAATTTAGGAAAAATGTTAAAAACCAACATTCTTGTCGAATTTCACGTTATTACTGTTTATACTTGACAAATTTTTGTATAATTACTACAATATTATGTTAAATAAAGTGTAACTAATTTATTAGTAACCTTAGTAGCCTTAGTAAACTTAGTTTACATGGAACATTCCCACAAGCATAAAAGCCTGCGGTATGGATGGTAAGAATTCATGGAAAAAGGAGTTGGTTCTGTATGAAAAATGAATTCGGAAAAAAATTTGAAATGGTTTGTGACATATTGGATCGTCATAATCGCAATTCAAGCAACCTGATCGCAATTTTACAGGAGATTCAGGAAGCGTATTCCTATCTGCCGGAGGACATAATGACTTATGTCGCGACGGCTCTGGAAGTCTCGCCGGGAATCGTCTTTGGCGTTGCGACTTTCTATTCACATTTCACCCTTGATCCAATAGGCAAGTATGTTATCAAGGTGTGCGACGGGACGGCCTGTCACGTTAAAAAATCGTTGGCAATCATTAACATGCTGGAAAAAGAGCTTAAACTCAACGAAAAGAAAAAAACATCGGACGACATGATGTTTACGCTGGAGATTGTAAATTGCTTGGGAGCTTGCGGCATCGCGCCTGTAGTTGTAATCAACGAAGACGTGCACGGATCGATGAACCCTGAGAAAACAAAAGCTCTTATTGATAAAATTAAAAAGGAGGAATCCGCAAATGCCTGAACAATTGACGTTAGAACAAAGAAAGGAGCAGTTTGAGCAATCGGCGGCATGTCAAAAACCGCGCATTATTATTTGCGCCGGAACCGGCTGCGTGGCGGGCGGCTCCCTGAAAATTTACGACCGTTTCCGCGAAGAATTGGCAAAGCGCGGATTGAAAGTCGCGGTCGCGTTGGAATGTGAACAAGGCGATTATTCAATCGCGGAAAGCGGCTGTCAGGGCTTTTGCCAGATGGGGCCGCTTGTAACAATAAAACCGAAAGGCATTCTTTATACCAAGGTATCTCCCAACGATGTAGAAGAAATCGTAGAAAAAACGCTGGTGGGCGGCGAGTATGTCGAGCGCCTGCTCTACACAAGCCCCGACCACGGCGCGCCGGTAAAAGAAATGAATAAAATCCCTTTTTACCAGAAGCAGCATCGGTTGACTCTCGCGCTGTGCGGTAATATCGACGTTAAGAATTTAAACGAATATGTCTATCACGGCGGTTATTTCATGGCGCGTAAAGCGTTGCAGGAAATGAAAGACAAAGAACTCTGCGATTTAATGCTTGCCTCCGGCCTTAGAGGGCGTGGCGGCGCGGGCTTCCCCACAGGGCGCAAATGGGATTTAACCCGTATCCATGAAAATGAAGTAAAGTACGTAATATGTAACGGCGACGAAGGCGACCCGGGCGCGTTCATGGACCGCTGCGTAATGGAAGGCAATCCTCACGCTGTGTTGGAAGGAATGATGATCGCGTCGAAGGCGATAAACGCCACGCACGGATACATTTATGTGCGTATGGAATACCCCCTCGCGGTAAAGCGGCTTAGGGCGGCAATTGCACAGGCGCAGGAAGCCGGCATATTAGGCGAGAATATTTTCGGCACGGGTCGAAATTTTAATATCGAAATAAAAGAAGGCGCGGGCGCGTTTGTCTGCGGCGAAGAATCCGCGTTGATTGCGTCTATTGAGGGCAAACGCGGTATGCCGACTTTGAAGCCGCCTTTCCCCGCCGAGAAAGGTTTGTTCGGAAAGCCTACCGCCGTCAATAACGTTGAAACTTTAGCGACGGTTCCGCTCATCCTTCAAATGGGAGCGGATGAATACGCCAAGCTGGGTATTGCGACATCAAAGGGAACAAAAACTTTCGCGCTTACAGGCCATGTCGCTAATACCGGATTAATCGAAGTGCCGTTTGGCGCGACATTGCGGGAAATTATCGGCGACATCGGCGGCGGCGTAACAAACGACGACGGCTCTCTTTGCGGCTGTGATTTTAAAGCGGTGCAGATTGGCGGGCCGTCTGGCGGCTGTCTCACACAGGAACATCTGGACATGCCTCTGGATTATGACAACTTGGCAAAAGTCGGAGCGATGGTTGGCTCAGGCGGCCTTGTCGTAATGAATCAAGGAACCTGCATGGTAAAAATAGCAAGGTATTTTATGCAGTTTACGCAAAACGAATCTTGCGGAAAATGCGTGGTATGCCGCGAAGGAACCCGTCAGATGCTGGTGCTACTCGATGAAATTATCGAGGGCAGGGCAACGGCGGATACCATCGCGTTGCTTGAGGATTTATCGCAGGTTGTTAAAGTCGGCTCTTTGTGCGCTCTCGGCAAAACGGCTCCAAACCCTGTGTTGTCTACTTTAAAATATTTCCGGGACGAATATAACGCCCATGTGTTTGACAAAAAATGTCCTACCGGAAACTGTGAGGCTCTTGCTGACTATAAAATTCTCCCCGAAAAATGCAAAGGTTGTTCTCTTTGTTCGAAAAAATGCCCGGTTGAGGCAATTAGCGGCGAATTAAAGAAACCGTATACCATCGATACTAAAAAATGTATCAAGTGCGGCGCGTGTATGCAGAATTGTAAATTCTCTGCCATTGTAAAAGGATAGGTGCTTATGAAAAATCAAACTGTAATAATTGACCAAACTGCGGTTCCAATAGAAGGGGAACGCAATTTATTGGAACTCTGCCGGAAGGCGGGTATTGAACTGCCAACATTCTGTTATCATTCGGAAATCAGCGTCTACGGCGCGTGCCGTATGTGCATGGTGGAAGTCGAAGGGAAGGGTGTTCTTCCGGCGTGCTCCACAAAAGCGGAAGACGGCATGGTAATTCACACCAACACAAATCAAATCAGAAATATTCGCAAAGTGATTATCGAGCTTCTGCTCGCAAGCCACGATCAGAACTGCACTACCTGCCCGAAGAGCGGGGATTGCCGTCTTCAGGCTATCGCGAAACAACTGGACATTTCCAATGTGCGGTTTAAAAAGATGGGACGCGATGAGCCGAAAGATTTTTCATCGCTTACAATACTGCGCGATCCAAGCAAGTGCATACTCTGCGGTGACTGCGTGAGGGTGTGCGAAGAAATTCAATCTGTAGGAGCGTTAGGTTTTTCGTACAGAGGAGCGAGAGCGCACGTTGGAACCTGTTTCAATAAGGGAATCGGCGAGATTGAGTGCGTGGGTTGCGGCCAGTGCGTAAAGGTCTGCCCGGTCGGCGCCATTACTCCCAAATATCAAATTAACAGCGTATGGAACGCCCTTTACGACAAGAGCAAAACGGTCGTGGTGCAAATCGCCCCCGCCGTGCGCGTGGCTCTTGGCGAATACTTCGGCAAAGACCCCGGCACGCTCCACATCGGACGGATCATCACCGCCCTTCGCAGAATGGGTTTTGCTAAGGTGTATGACACCTGTTTCGGCGCGGACTTTACCGTAACTGAGGAAGGAAAAGAATTTTTGGAACGCCGCAAGAGCGGAGAAAATCTGCCGATGTTCACCTCGTGCTGCCCCGCATGGGTAAAATTTGCCGAGCAGTACTATCCCGACTTTTTAAACAACTTGTCTACCTGCCGCTCTCCGATGGAGATGTTCGGCTCCCTGTGCAAAGAATATCTGTGCAAAGATTTAAACATTACCCGTGAAAATTTAGTGGTAGTGGCGATAATGCCATGTACGGCGAAAAAATTTGAAGCTGACCGCGACGAGTTTAAAAAGAACGGAAATCCCGACGTGGATTTTGTCATCACCAGCAATGAACTTGCGCTGATGATGAAAGAAAACGGCATAGACTTTGACAAAATGGAACTTGGCTCTTTTGACATGCCGTTTGGTTACTCCACAGGCGGCGCTGTCATTTTCGGCTCCTCAGGAGGCGTAAGCGAAGCGGTGCTTAGATTCGCGGGTGAAATACTTGAAAAAGGCTCCGCTAAAGAATTCAAACAATTACGCGGCGAGAACGGAATTAAAACCTCCGAGATTATTGTCGGCGGCCAAAAGTTGCAGTTGGCGGTTGTCAGCGGTCTTGCAAATGCGAGGAGCCTGATCGATAAAATCCGCAAAGGGGAAGTCAATTACGATTTGATAGAAGTCATGGCGTGTTCAGGCGGCTGCGTAAACGGCGGCGGCCAGCCGATAACATCGGACAGGTTAGCGGTAATAAAACGCTCAAAGGGACTTTTTGATAACGACAAAATGCTGCAATTCCATATCTCATCGGAGAATCCGTACTTACAGCAAATCTACGCGGAAAGCCTGAACCACGAAAAAGCGCATGAGCTTTTGCATACGTCATTTGAAAACCGCAAGAGAATCACGCAGGAAGATATTATGCTTGGAGAGTCTTCCGGCAACAAAGAGCTTACTTTGGAAATCTGCTTTGGTACCAGTTGTTTCCTTCGCGGCGCGCAGAATCTTTATAAAGACATAATGAATTACATCAGGGAAAATAAACTTGAAGACTTAATTGAATTTAAAGCTACTTTCTGCGGGAAGCATTGCAAGAAGGGACCGGTATTGAGCGTGAATGGGAAACTGTTGGAAAAATGTACTTTTGACGACGCAAAGGCTGAGATACATACCGTACTGAAAAGGTAGAGGCTGTTATGCAACAGCAGGTAATTTATACCATTACGGCAAACTGCCAGGATTGTTACCGCTGTGTGCGTGAATGTCCTGTAAAAGCCATCAGTATCAGCAGCGGACAGGCGCATGTTGAGGATGATTTATGTATTAAGTGCGGCACTTGCGTACGGGAATGTCCTCAACACGCCAAGACCGTGCGCTCTGATTTAGAGGAGGCAAAGGCGTTGCTTGAGGGCGGCAGAATCGTAGCCGCCAGCATCGCGCCGTCTTTTGCCGCCATGTTTCCAGGCGCGTTAAGCCGCCGCCTTCCTTCCGCGTTACGCCAGTTGGGTTTTAAATATGTCAGCGAAACTGCCGAGGGCGCGAAATACATAACGGTTCAATCTTTCGCGAAGCCGCAGAAGGGAAGCATTTGCACCGCCTGCCCCGCCGTTGTCAATTTTATTGAAAAGTATCACTACGAATATTTAGACGCTTTAATACCTGTAGTCTCCCCAATGATAGCCCACGGCAGAATGATCAAAGAACAGCACGAAGGTTGCGCCGTAATTTTTATCGGCCCATGCGCGGCAAAAAAGCAGGAAATTTTAAGGCCGGAAAATATCGACGCGGTGGACGTTGTTCTAACATTTAATGAACTTTCACAATGGCTTTTGTCGGAAAATATCCAACTGGAAAATTGTTCTGAAAGCAGCTTTGATCAATTTTATGAGACGGGAGACGCGAGGCTGTTCCCCATTCAGGGCGGTATGTTGAAAACGGGCAACATTCAAAATGACGGGACGCAGACGGACGTATTACACATAAGCGGCGCTGATGACATTTTAGAGTTGTTTTCCAACAATTCAGATTTAGACGGCAAATTGATTGAGCCGCTGTTTTGCAAAGGCGGCTGCGTTGGAGGGCCTTGTTTTGGAGACGAAGATTCCGAGGCTTACGCTCATAATCTGTTTACAAGGCGGGAAAGCGTAATCCGTTACGCGCAGGCGGCGGCTAAAAATAACAAGGCGTTTCCCGAGCGTAAAATTTCTCATCAGACGAATTTCATTTTGGACGAGCAAAAGCAGCAAGAGGTTACGGAAAATCAAATCCATAAAATATTTGAGCTTACCGGAAAAATAACGCCTGAGCTTCAACTTAACTGCGGCGCATGCGGCTATAACAGTTGTACTGAAAACGCTATCGCGGTCGTGCGCGGCATGGCGGAGCCTGAGATGTGCATTCCTTACATGCGCCGTCTTGCCCAACAGCGCACAGACAGAATTATTGACACGACGCCAAACGGTTGCGTGGTCTTGGACAGCGAGTTGTGCATAGTTAAAATGAATCCCGCTTTTCAAAGAATGTTTACGTGCAACAACGGCATTTTAGGAAGACGCATTTCTTATCTTGTGAACGCGAGCGGTTTTGAAAGTTTACATTCCGGCGCTACGGATAAATATGAATCAATACAGGTAAAATACGGGATCAAGTACCATGAAATTCTTTACGCTCTGCGGGAAGAAAAGCAGTATGTCGGGATTTATTCAGATATTTCCAAACTCAAATTTGATTCCGGCCAGTTGGATACGATAAAATCGCAAACCTTAATGCACGCAAGAGAGTTTCTGGATCATCAAGTGCGGTTCGCGCAGGAGATGGCGCATTATCTGGGCAAAAGTACCGCGCAAAGCGAAGAAATAGCGAAGCGTCTGATTGGGCTGTATGAAGAAGACAGCGGTGAAACGACATGAAATTCTTTGATGATTTTCTTTATCAAAAAAATAAAAAAAAACATGAAGTCTGCGGAGATTTCTGCCTTTATGAGCGGACAGCCTTAGGTACGGTTTATGTGGTATGCGACGGAGTTGGTTCGGGGATTTACGCAAATATCTCGGCCATCACCTGCGCCAACCGTATTCTGGAACTGATCCGCAGGGGAATGTCTCTTCGTATGACAAGTGAAACGGTCGCCGCGTCCATGCATCGCGCCCGTAAAGAAGACATTCCGTTTTCCGCCTTCTCGGCAGTTTTAATTTCACCCGACGGCCAATTCACCATTTATTCTTATGAGTCGCCAAATCCTATTTTAATGCAAAATAACCACGCGAAAGTTCTTGCCCCGCGTTTTTACACTGCGGGCTTTGAAGTGATTGGAGAGTCTTCAGGCGTCCTTAATATGGGAGATTCCATCTTAATGTTCTCAGACGGAGTAAGCCAGGCCGGCTTAGGACACGGGCACGGCATGGGCATCGGCTCGGACGGGGTTTCCTCTTACATCAATTTGAACTACAAGCCCCACGATAATATCGCCACTCTCTCCAAGCGCGTTGTTGAAATGTGCAAAACGGTATCGGGCGGAACCCACGAGGACGACACTACCCTAGTCCTTATCCACTGCAGAGAAGCGAATGAGTTAACCCTGCTGACAGGGCCGCCTTCAAACCGTTCGATGAATCATAATTACGCGCTAAAATTTATGGACATGCCAGGCAAGAAGATCCTCAGCGGCTCTACGACTACGGATATTATCTCGGAGGAGTTAGGGTTAAAAGTTGAAACGACTATGAGTAAAACTTACGGCCAGCTTCCCGATTACCGCATTGAAGGAATTGATTTAGTCACAGAAGGCGCAATCACGTTGAATCAAGCCTATAATATTCTTGACGAGCCCGTGGAGCGGCTGTCCACAAATACCGCCGCGGAACGCATCTGTCTAATGTTGCACGCCGCGGACGTAATTTATTTAATGGTAGGAAACGCCGCAAACTCCGCGCACGAAGATTTAATCTTTAAACAGACCGGCGTCCACCTCCGCAAACACGTAATCGGCCACATAGCCGCAACCCTAAAAAAAATGGGCAAACTGGTAATAGAACAGTACTATTGACAATTAGTCTACATTTTAATAAATTAATTCTCAGAATACCTCTCGCAAAGGCGCAGAGGCGCAAAGTTCCTGTTCGATAGCTCATTGTTGATCTAGATATATTAGTTTAACGACAAATATTGAAGGAAAAACGATGATCCTACGAACAACAACTTTGCGCCTCTGCGCCTCGCCTCTGCGAGAGAAAATTTTGGAATAATGCTTTGTGAAGTTTTAAATGTTACAGAGTACTAGTGTTTATCAGGAGGGTAACAATATCTGCGGAATTATTGGCTATGTAGGGAAAGAGGACGCTGTTCCCATTATTGTTGACGGGCTCAAAAAACTTGAGTACCGGGGATACGACTCATCCGGTATCGCGGTTTACGGGCAGAACGGCTTCGACGTGATAAAACAAAAGGGGCGCCTTACGGCGTTGGAAGCGCGGCTTGCGGAGCGACCGCTTACAGGACACTTGGGGATCGGCCACACGCGGTGGGCTACTCACGGGGAGCCGTCTGACATAAACTCCCACCCGCACTTGGGGAGCAAGGAAAAAATAGCCGTTGTCCATAACGGCATAATAGAAAATTACAAGCTTTTAAAAGAACGACTTGAGAATTGGGGGGTAAATTTCGCCTCGCAAACGGACAGCGAAGTAATCGCGCAGTTCGCGGAGCATTATTACAACGGCGATTTGCTAGATACCGTCATCCATACCGCAAACGCGGTGGAAGGCTCTTACGCGCTGGGGGTTATTTGCGTTGACGAGCCTGACGTGCTTATTGCCATAAAAAAAGACAACCCGCTTATTATCGGCGTGTCCGAACACGGTAATTTTATCGCCTCTGACGTTCCCGCCGTGTTAAAACACACGAACAAAGTCTACTATCTTAACGACAAAGAAATCGCGGTACTGAGAAAAGACAGCGTTCAATTTTTTAACATCGACAAGGAACCGCTTGAAAAAACTTTGGAGACGATAACGTGGAATCTTGACAGCGCGGAAAAAGGCGGCTATCCGCATTTCATGCTCAAGGAAATTATGGAGCAGCCTAAAGTTTTGCGCGAAACAATTAAATCCGCGTTAAATAACTATAAAAGCGTAATTGACAATCTTGACGTATCGCGTTTTACAAAGATCGTAATAACCGCCTGCGGTTCGGCTTACAACGCGGGCGTTACCGCAAAATACGTGTTTGAAAGATTGTGCAGATTTCAGTCGATTGAAGTCGAGCTCGCGAGCGAGTTCAGGTACAGGGACGCGGTAATTAACGATAAAACTCTTGTCATTTTGATAAGCCAGTCCGGCGAAACAGCGGATACAATCGCGGCTCTGCGCGAGGCGAAAAACAAGGGCGCTTTTACGCTTTCAATAGTCAATGTGGTGGGAAGCACAATCGCGAAGGAAGCGGACATTTGCCTGTTCACCGCGGCAGGGCCGGAAATTGCAGTTGCCACGACAAAAGCTTTTTCCGCACAGCTTGTACTGCTGTATTTTTTAGCCGTATGGTTCGCCGTCAAACTGGGAAAAATACCTAAGGAAAAGGAGAGTGAGCTGTTATCGCAAATTTCAGCTTTGCCGGAAAAAGTTGAGAACATACTTAAACAGGTCGATGCGATTCAAAAATACGCCGCCGCCTGCATCGGCTATAAGAGCATTTTTTTCATCGGCAGAAATATTGATTACGCGATTACGCTGGAAGGCTCTCTCAAACTTAAAGAAATTTCCTACATTCACTCCGAGGCCTACGCCGGCGGCGAATTGAAGCACGGAACTATTTCCCTAATCGAAGAAGATACGCTGGTTGTCGCAATTTCAAATTGCGCCCCGCTCTACGGAAAAATTATGAGCAATGTGGAACAGGTTATAAGCCGGGGCGCGAAGGTGCTGCTCATCGGCAACTGCCCTGCCGCAAAGTCTAACGAAAAAATTTTTCACATCGCCTTGCCGGAAAGTCAGGATTTATTTTCCCCGTCTTTGTCGGTCATTGTTTTGCAGCTTTTCGCTTATTATGTCGCCGCGAATAAAGGGCTGGATATTGACAAACCGCGAAACCTCGCCAAAAGCGTTACCGTTGAATAAAGAAGGTATTCTATAAAAACCGTTAATTCTATATTATTAATGTATGGAAGGGCGGCGATAAAATGGAAAGCGCTTTGATTGTTTCAGACATAGAAAAAGACACCGCTCTTTTTACCGTGATGTTAAACGCGGCTTCCTGCCGTCAAATTATATGCCAAAAGTCCGTTGAAAGCGCGTACAAGCTTTTGCAAAAACAAAACTTCGATTTAGTGATTGTCAATTCTCCGCTACCCGATGAATCAGGCGAAAGTTTTTCACGTTCTGTCGCTTCCAAAGGCGCGTCGCAGGTTATCCTCATTGTAAAAAATGAATCCTTCGATTCCGTATCCGCCGCCTGCGAGAAAGACGGGGTTTTAACAATCTCAAAACCGGTTGACAAGGCGGTTTTTTGGTCGGCATTGTCAATTGTAAAATCAGTTCAGGGCAGGATAAAAAAGATACAGGCTGAGAATGCTCAGTTAAAGAAAAAAATCGAGGATATACGCGTCATTGACAGGGCAAAGTGCATTTTAATTTCATATATGAAAATGAGCGAGCAGGAATCTCACAGGTATATTGAAAAACAGGCGATGGATATGCGATCATCAAAGAGGATTGTAGCGGAGGGGATTTTAAAAAGGTATGAAAATTTTTAGGAAACTGAATGAGGAGTGCGCTGTTTTTGGAGCCAGTTTAACCGACGACGAAGCGGCGGGCATTACTTATAACGGTTTGCTTGCGCTTCAGCACCGTGGGCAGGAAGGAGCCGGCATCGCGGTCGCCAACAACCGAAGTATCGTATGCCATAAAGACGTAGGCTTGGTCAGCGAAGTGTTTTCAGGCGAAGAATTAAAAAATTTGCCAAAGGGCGGCGTTGCCATCGGGCATACGCGTTATTCAACAACCGGACACAATACAAAGGAAAACGTAGGTCCTTTTGTTACGGAATATCTGACGGGCAGAATCGCGACCGCCCACAACGGAAATATTACAAACGCTTCTGAAATTCGATCTGAATTGGCGGGACTGGGCGTTCATTTTAACGCGACAAGCGACAGTGAAGTTGTCTCTTCATTAATAGCGTATTATATAACAAAGGAAAAAAGCTCATTCAAAGGAGTCACCAAAGCCGCAAATATGCTCAAGGGTGCGTTTTCGCTCGTCATCGCGACAAGCAAAAACAAGCTGATTGCCGTCCGCGATCCAAACGGCTTCCGTCCTCTTTGCATCGGTAAAAACGGAATTGGCATTATTGTCGCCTCCGAGACTTGCGCTCTTGACGCATGCGGCTTTGAATTTGTCCGCGATGTTCTGCCCGGAGAAGTCGTAATAATTGAAAATGGGAAGATAACTCATCATGGCGTAAAACTTGAAAAAAAAGAAAATGATCATGGGCTTTGCATTTTTGAATACGTCTATTTCGCGCGCCCTGATTCTGTGATTGACGGATTAAGCGTTTATAACGCGCGGTACAACATGGGGCTTGAACTGGTGAAGGAGTATCCCGTACAAGCCGACTTTGTCTGCGGCGTTCCCGACTCCGGCCTTGACGCCGCATCCGGCTACAGCGCTGAAAGCGGCATTCCGCTGATTACGGGTTTTGTAAAAAACAGATACATCGGCAGGAGTTTTATTTACCCGACTCAGACGCAGCGCGACAGCGCGGTCAGGCTAAAACTTAATCCGCTGTCCGCCTGTATCCGAGGAAAAAGAATCGTCCTTGTTGATGATTCCATTGTGCGCGGCACAACCAGCGAAAAAATTGTTAAGAGCCTTAAAAACGCCGGAGCGAAGGAAGTGCACATGAGAATTTCTTCGCCGCCGTTCCGATATTCGTGCCACTACGGAACGGACATTGACAGCGAAGAAAACCTGATCGCGAATAAAATGAGCATGGACGAAATCTGTCATAAAATAGGCGCGGATACTTTGGGATACATCAATATAGAGGACTTAAAAAAAGCCTGCGGAGGCTGCGCTTTAGGTTTTTGCACGGCTTGCTTTACCGGGAACGGGAAGGCGAAACGCGCTAGAAAAAATGTGTTTGAGTAGAAAAAATTTCACACAAAGAACACAAAGAGACAAAGATCACAAAGAGGAATAGGGGGTTTTTGTCCGGTATTTTATCGTGAAGCCTACCGAACTGCCTTTTCCTTTCTTATTTCTTCTTTTGTTTTTGACATTAAAGTTTTTTTTGTCAATCTGAATAGGAAATGCTACAATTTCTTGTTGGTTATTTATTGTAAAAAAAATTTTTTTGTGTTATATTATTGTTTAGAAGAGGAACAAATTTATCTTTACAAAAGAAAACATTGTTTTTCAACAATTTAACAGATTGCCAGTATAGGTACGAAATATAATTGTTTTGGAGGTTTGGTATGAGAAAACAATATTTATTTTTAATAGTTCTGGTGGCGGCGTTACTGCTGGGCTCATGCGATTTATTTAAAAAAGGCGGGTCTATTGAAGTAACCAACCAAGCGGGTGATCCTATTACTAACCAAAATCTTGTTATCATTGTCAAAGGAGCAGAGTTTTTACAAGCGATTGAAGATATTAAGAATAATAAAGGAACACAAATGTATAAAGGAAATAAAAAAACATTTACTTATGATGAAGACGGAGTTTATACTGTTGTCGCTTTATTTCCAGATTTATTTCATGAAACAGTTACTTTGTTAGGGGGCGGTATTCAAAGGGTAACGATTAAATAACCTGTCATGAATAATAGCCCTGTTTTTAATTAGAAAATTGCGGGTTAATACGGAATATGCAGTCGAAGGCGCAACGCAAAGGAGGCGCACCAAAGGCTGTGAAAATGATTCTATTCCGTGTTAACCCGATTTATTTACTTTATTTAATAAACATTAATATTTTATTCTTCGCGTTAAATCACCCGAAAAAACCCGCACTTCAGATACAATGACTCGTCATAGCCAATAAGCACTTGGTGATCTTTTGCCTGAAAACGGAAATCAAGCTGTACAAGACGGCGCCCAGCGTCTGCGGCGGCTTCGGCGATCATGCGTTTAAAGAGAATTTCGTCCATCGCCTGACTGCACGAGCAGGTTATAAAGACGCCGCCTGAGCGGACAAGTTTGATCGCGCGCAGATTTATTTCCTTATAGCCGCGCAGGGCTTCTTCAAGAGAGCTTCGCGATTTAGCGAATGCGGGCGGATCGAGTATTACCATGTCAAATTGCTCCTTGCGCCGCGCTAAATTACGCAATTCGTCAAAAACATTCGCCTCGACTGTTGTTACGCGATCTGCCGCTCCATGCAGCGCGGCGTTCTTTCGCGCCGTTTCAAGCGCCGCCTGCGATACGTCAAGCATGGTGAGCTTTTCCGCCGCCCTCAGCGCGTGAAGGCCGAAGCCGCCTGTGTAAGAACATGCGTCAAGGATACTTAGTTCCGCTCCTGTCTCTTTTTGCAGCATGGACGCGTATTTGCCCGTAAGCAGGTGGTTATCCCGTTGATCCAGAAAAAAACCCGTTTTTTGCCCTTGGGGCAAATCCACGATAAAAGGCAAGTCTCCTTCAAAAATGACAATCCCTGTTTCGGGGAATGTTCCCTGCAATACGCCTTCGCGCAACGGAAGCCCTTCCAACTCGCGGACATGGGCGGCGGATTTTTCGTAAATGCCGCAAAGAGCGCCGCTCGGGATAAACGCGGCAGGATACGCCATTGCGCCGGAATTAGCAGTATTTGCCGCGTCATTTTTCGCGTTTGAATCTTTGGCAACCGCCGCGTTGTTTCCCGCGTCCACCGGAACAGAATTAATCGCGTCATTTTTCAGATTTGGCGCGTTGATTATTGTTACAACTTCACGCAGAGCTTCGATTATCATTTCTCTGCGGCAGTCCATTCCCCAGACAAGAAACTGCGCCGAAAGCCAAAAGCGCGGAGAGCCAAGGGCGGCCTTTGCAATATCAAAAGTGACGGGGCGTTGCGCGATGGCGGATTCAATTTCAGATAACGGCCAGCCGGTAAAGCAGTCGATGATAAGGCCTGGTAAAAAATCAGCCTCAGCAAAGACAAGCCGCGCCGATTCAACGGAAAGATCGCGGAAAAACAAGCGCCTAATAACCGCTTCGCGGATACGCCGTTTAAAAAAGCCTTTGTCGATTCCCTCTTTTGAAGGGCTGTATATTCGCGCCGTAATTTTTGAGTTTGGGTTTACTATCGCCCTGCCTAAATATTTTTTGCGGCTGCTTTCGACATCGGCGCATTCGCCGGGAATAAGCTGCGCCTGTTCCTTGCCCTCCAGCACGCTGTCAATTTCATTGCCATATACCCAAGGGTGCCCTAGAAGAATACGCTCTTCCTCGCCCGGTTTTAAAATTATTCGTTTCAACATTTCTTTAATTCCTTTTTTATTAGAGTTATTCGGAAACTTCAGTTTCCGAATAACTTCTTTATAAAATGCAGTTTTGAGGCTTAGCCTCAAAACTGCAAGGGTTGTGAGGGAACCAACCGGGTTCCCTCACAACCCTATTGTACAATATAAATATACATAAAAGAATATAAATATAGTTTTTGTTAAATCTCACGCTTGAACATAATTGGGTGTTTTTTGTTCAATAGTTTGTGCTATATCTAAATATAGCCATTATGTGGATAGAAGCTGTAATATTTGTAACATCTCTTGTTTTCAGCGCCGTCATCGTATATATACTATGCTTTTTGTGGTTTGGCGATACAAGAAACCGCCGTTCGGTAAGTTTTTTTTGTTTGGGTATCTTTGTCATCTTTTGGACGCTTCTAAACGCGATTTCCATTATTTCAGCCGAAAAATTTTTTCCTTTTATTTATACTCTGCGTATTTGCTTTGTCTGTATTATTCCATTCAGCGTATTTTGGTTTATCCTTAACTTCGCGCATATAAGGACTTTTAAATACAGGTTTGCCCTGCCTGTTATCTGCGTATTTCCAGCCTTGGATATTCTGTTTATGATAACCAATCCTTTGCATCATTTAATGTTTCCTGATTATACGTTTCCCGTTCCTACGCGGGGGCCTTTCTTTTGGATACACACGATTGTAGATTTTTCTGTGGTGCTTCTTTCTTTTATTGTTCTTGTCCGGTATGTTCTTAAACGCGCCAGGGATGAACCTCTTGTAATTATCACCGTATTTGGGATGTTTCTTCCCTATATTTTGAATATTTTGTATACCACAGAAATTCAACGCTTTATCCCTTATGACATAACCCCTCTGGGATTTTTTATTACTTTCATGCTTTTTGCGATTACGTCTTACAAATCGCAGCTTTTAAACATAAAAGCTTTAACCATGAACAATATTTACGCCCTCATCAAGGACGCGATTCTTGTTTTTGACGAACAGAACCGTATAATGGACACGAACCCCGCCGCGCTAATGGCCTTTCCATGTTTTTCATTTGATACCAGTCAAAGCACGCTGGAAAAATTTTTTGCCCATTTACGGGAGCAGAACGCCGAATGTACGCCGAATGATTTTCTTGAACAGCTAAAAAAAGGGGATACTGAACGAAGCGGAGAGGTCAAACTGTTCCTAAAAGACGGACAAATAAGAACTTTTATGGTAACCCTTAAAACAATAATGGTTAGAAAAAAACCTAAGGGTTACATCCTTTTCATGTCAGACGTAAGCGTTTACCGTTCCATGATTTATGAAATAAATATACAAAATGCCCGATTGGCGGAACTTCGCAAAGAAGCGGAAGCGGCGTCAATGGCAAAGAGCGCTTTTCTCGCTAACATGAGCCATGAAATACGCACTCCCCTTAACGCGGTGATTGGCATGGCGCTTATCGCCCAAAAAAACGCTGAAACGCAAAAAACATTGTCGGCAATTAAAGAGATAGAGACCGCTTCCGTGCATCTTTTAGGATTACTGAACAATGTGCTTGATATGTCAAAAATAGAGTCCGGCAAATTTGAACTTGTCAATGAACTTTTCTCATTAAGAAACGCGATGGATGAGGTTGTAAAACTTATAACCCTTCGCTGCGCGGAAAAAAACATTCGTCTGGAAACTAATTTTGAAAATATTAAGAATTACCGCGTTATAGGGGACAAATTAAGACTCAACCAAATACTGATAAACCTTTTGGGAAACGCCGTAAAATTTACCCCAAAAGACAGCGCGGTAATTTTTTCTTTGAATGTGCCGGAAGAAAATGCAGAGACTGTAAAAGTGCGATTTACAATTTCAGATAACGGTATTGGAATGTCCGAGGAACAGATAGGAAAGCTTTTTAAATCTTTCAGTCAGGCTGATTCCGCTATTTTTAACCAGTACGGCGGAACCGGACTTGGGCTTTCCATCAGTCAGAGTCTGGCGGAAATGATGGGCGGGCATATCACGGTAAAAAGCAAACTTGGCGAAGGCTCGACATTTGAATTTACGCTGTGTTTCCCGATAGCTGAAGAAAAAGAAGAGAAGAGCGTTATAGAAATTATGCCCAATCTTCGCGGCAAGCGCATACTTATTGTGGAAGACGTGGAAATAAACCGTTTTATTTTAACGGAACTTCTCGCGGACACCAACGCTGAAATTGACGAGGCCCAGGACGGAAAGGCTGCCGTCGCCCTTTATTGCGGAAAGCCGCAAAACTATTACGATCTTATTTTCATGGACATACAGATGCCCATAATGGACGGTTATGAGTCCACCCGGCAAATCAGGGCTATTGAAGCCGAAATGATAAAAAATGAAGTGGCTCAAAACGGTAAAAATCCGTATAAACAAACGCGCATTGTTGCCATGACAGCTAACGCATACAAAGAAGACATTGAAAAAGCCCTAGCCTCAGGCATGGACGGCCATCTTTCAAAACCCATAGACATCAACGCAGTAATGCATACCCTCGCGGGAATACTTGAGTAACAAATCAGTAACCTTGACAAATATTTCGTAAAATGGCATTATTCACCAAATAAGGGACAAGAAATGACCGCGTATTTAGTTCTGGAAAACGGCACTGTAATGAAAGGCGAATATTTTGGCGCTCAGGGGGAAATCACAGGGGAAGTCGTTTTTGCTACCGGCATGACCGGCTATTTGGAGACTTTGACCGATCAGAGCTATTACGGGCAGATTGTCCTGCAAACTTTTCCCCTGATTGGAAATTACGGAGTTATTCCCGCCGATTTTGAAAGCGCCAATGTCGGGGCAAGAGCGTATATTGTCAAACATCCTTGCAAAAACCCGTCCAACTTCCGGTGCGAGGGCACTCTTGACTCTTTTTTAAAGGAGCGCGGCATTACTGGATTATACGGAATTGACACGAGGGCGCTTACAAGAATCATTCGTGAAAACGGCGTTATGAACGGAAAAATCACGGCGGCGCCTCCCACAGAAGCCGATATCGCGGAAACAAAAGCGTATTCTATTAAAAACGCCGTCGCCGCCGTATCATCGCGAACTGTTACAAAAACCCCGCCGAAAAATTCGCAGGTAAAAAAGCGCGTGGCTCTGATGGATTTTGGCGCGAAGAGGGGGATAGCGAATGCGCTTGCGGCGCGAGGCTGCGAGGTGTGGTCTTTTCCGCATGACACTAGCGCTCAGGAAATACTGAAAATAGAACCGGACGGGATTATGCTCAGTAACGGTCCTGGAGACCCGGCGGAAAGCGCCAATAACGGAATTATAGAGACGCTGCGTATTTTGCAAAAAAGCGGCGTAACAATTTTCGGCATTTGCCTGGGACACCAACTGCTGGCGCTGGCAAACGGCTATTCAACGCGCAAACTTAAATTCGGTCATCGCGGGGCAAACCAGCCTGTTAAAGAATTGGCGAGCGGGCGCGTTTACATTACAAGTCAAAATCACGGATACGCTGTTGTCGCGGATAACGGTTCGTTTGTGAACGTGAACGACGGCACTTGCGAGGGTATGGATTACGGCGGATGTTTTTCCGTGCAGTTTCACCCAGAAGCGTGCGGCGGGCCGCTTGATACCTCTTTTTTATTTGACCGTTTTATAGATAGGATGAAAAAATGAATTTAACAGCCGACAATGTAATCGCCTACTTTCAGCCGATTCTTTCAGCCGATTCAAATAACGTATACGCCTTTGAAGTTTTAGGGCGCTATATTGACGATGACGGAGCGGTAAATTCTTTAGGTCCTTTTTTTATGGACCCAGATATATCGCATGAAGAAGCGCTTAGGGTGGACAGAATAGTAAGAAGATACGCCATGAAAAAATACGCCGAAGAAAAGCGAAACGAATATCTGTTTATCAATATCAGATTGGCGTGGCTCCTGCCGTTTTTGCAAAAGCCGGAAGACATGATAACTTTGCAATGGGCGAAAGAATTCGGCATTCCCAATGACAGGCTGGTTATAGAAATTACTGAAGAGGATTTTAACGCAAACGAGGAATACCTTCGCGCCATTGTCCACTACAAAAAAGCCGGTTGCAGAATAGCGCTTGACGATTACGGAAAGGAAGCCAGCAATATTGACAGATTGGCAAAGCTTCAGCCTGACATTATAAAAATAAATATTGACTATATTCATAACAGCGAAAAGTCTTATCATTACCGCGAGTATTTGCGCGCTATGGCCGTCTTCGCCGATTCCGTAGGCATCGAAGTTCTGCATGAAGGAGTTGAGACCGAGCGCCAGCTTGATATTTGCATTTCCTCAAAGGGAAGGTTTTATCAGGGGTTCCTGCTCGCGGCTCCCCAAGCGTCCATGAGCGATCCGGTTGTCAACTCGTTTGTTTTTTCCGCGTTAATCGCAACCGCTTATAATACGATACAAAACAGGACTGCCGACGCGGAATCCCTAAAAAATTCCCTTGATATTCAAATTGAGCGTTTCTTTCTTGAAAACCCGTTCGATAACGAAAAGATAAACGACGACGAATACCTTATTAAACTTTTCAGCGAATTAAAGGATGTAATACGGGTTTACCTGTGCAATAAAAAAGGCGTCCAGCTTTCCAATAACATCGAGCGAAAATCGGGTGATATTGTATGCCGCGATTATAAAAATAAAAACTGGGCCTGGCGCGGATTTTTTCATGAAACAATAAAGGCCATTATCCGAGGCAGAAAAAGCTGCCTGTCAAACCCGTACCGTGATTTTACGACAAAAGAAAAAATATGCACTTATTGTTACGCGATAACCGACGATATATTCTTATTCGCGGATATGATAAAAGCTCCCGAGGAGGTGAACGATTATGCCGTTAGATAGAAGAGTAAGCTCAGGAATGCCCGGTCTTGATCAGGCTATTGACATGTTTAGGTTAGGTGATAATGTGGTTTGGCAGGTACAGTCCATAGAAGATTATCTCCATGTATTGCGCCCGTATATCCGCCAGGCAAAACAGGACAAGCGCAGGATTGTCTACTTTCGGTTCGGAAACCATGAACAGGTAATGGCGGATAACGAACCCTCTATCATGTATCAATTAGATACATCTGAAGGTTTTGAGTTATTCGCCCTTAAAGTTCATGATATTATCGACCGCGAAGGACTAAAGGCTTTCTATGTGTTTGACTGTCTTAGCGACCTTCTAACTAGCTGGAGTTCAGATATGATGGTAGGCAATTTTTTCCGCATAACATGCCCCTTTCTGTTTATACTTGACACTCTGGCTTATTTCGCCATTATCAGGGGCTCCCTCACCCACGACACAATCGCCCGCATAAGGGAAACCACTCAACTTTTAATGGACGTGTACAATGTTGACAATAAATTCTATATTCACCCGCTTAAAGTATGGGAAAGATATTCGCCCACGATGTTTTTTCCCCATTTGATTGACGGCGATGAAGCGGTCACTATTACGTCAAGCGCGGACGCGGCGACCTTGTTTTCACGGGTCAGCAAGGGCGGACAGCCCAGGGATTACTGGCAGATTAAACTTGATCACGCGCGTTCATCCCTTAGCAGCGATGAAAAGTCCCAGGAAGAAATGAAGAAGCTTCTAACAAGCTGGATTATCGGCAAGGAATTACGCATAACAAACCTTATTGACAAATATTTTACGCTTAGGGATATTCTTGATATCGCGGAGAGGGAAATAGGAACGGGTTTTATCGGCGGAAAAAGCGTCGGAATGCTTCTTGCCAGGAAGATTCTGGAGAAAGAAGCCGGTGACATTATGCGAAATCATTGGGAGCCGCACGACTCGTATTATCTGGGTTCAGATATTTTCTACACTTACATCGTGCATAACGGGCTGTGGGATTTGCGGATTAAGCAAAAAACAAACGAAGGGTATTTCACGGTCGCGAAAGAACTTCAGGAAAAGATGCGGCAGGGAAAATTTCCCGATATTATCAGAGAGCAGTTTATACAGATGCTGGAACATTTCGGACAATCACCCATTATAGTCCGATCAAGCTCACTGCGCGAAGACAACTTTGGCAACGCCTTCGCCGGCAAGTACGAAAGCGTCTTCTGCGCCAATCAAGGCACGCCCGAAGAGCGTTACACTGCTTTTGAGCAGGCGGTCCGCACCGTCTACGCCAGCACAATGAACGACGACGCTCTTTCTTACCGCCAGCGAAGAGGCCTTACCAATCAGGATGAGCAGATGGCTATCCTTGTCCAGCGCGTTTCAGGCAACCATTACGACGAATTATTTTTTCCACACATTGCCGGCGTAGGCAATTCCATCAATTTATACGTGTGGGACAAATCAATGAACCCTGAAGCCGGTATGCTGCGGATCGTATTCGGTCTTGGAACCCGCGCCGTTGACCGCGTTTCAGGCGATTACGCGAAAATTGTCCCATTGGACTGTCCGAATAAAGGGCCGCCCGTCAGTTATGGCGATGAAAAAAAGTTTTCCCAGCATAAAGCCGACGTGCTTGACCTTCATAATAACAAATTGTCGGAAGCGCCTCTTGAAAAACTTGCGGACGGCGACTTAAAAACCGATAAAAATATTTTCTTTACTACAGATAACGCGGCCATTAATCGTATGAAAGAACTTAGAATTAACTATACATATACTCCCAGAATACCTGATTTTAAAAAACTTTTAACTGAAACAGGTTTTCCCGAATTTGTCCGCACTGTTCTTTCAACTTTAAGCGCCGCCTATAACTATCCCGTGGATATTGAGTTTACCGCTAATTTTGATCCAAATGGCGATTTCCGTTTTAATCTTCTGCAATGCCGCCCCCTGCAAACAAAAGGTCTTGGCAGGGTTATGGAAGCCCCGCAGCCGAAACAAGAACAAATATTTTTCTCATCCACAGGCGATTTTATGGGAGGCAATATCAGGCTGCATTTTGATTATGTCGTATTTGTCAAGGTGACTGAATATCTTGAGCTGACGGATAATGATAAATATCAGGCGGCGAGAACGGTCGGCCTTATCAATCAGAAGTTAAAAGACAAAACGGTTTTATTAATGGGGCCGGGAAGGTGGGGAACAACTACGCCCTCCCTGGGAGTTCCTGTTCATTTTAGCGAATTATGCAACATGGCGGCCCTGTGCGAAGTATCGTACTTGAAAGCGGGCATAGTGCCTGAGTTGTCTTTTGGCAGCCATTTCTTCCAAGACATTGTGGAGTCTGATATTTTTTACGCCGCCGTTTTTGACGGGGAACCGGGAATCATATTCTGTCCCGATCAAATTTTTTCGCGGGAAAATCTGTTCGCGGAATTATTCCCCGAAGAAAAAAAATGGGAGTCCGTGATACACATAGCGCAAACACCCGGTTTAATTTTACATTCCGATATTACGAACCAAAAACTGCTTATTTATTGGGAGCAAGACACTGAGGATAAACTCTGATGCCTCTCGATAAAAACATAAAAAAAACGATGGTAATTGGCTCAGGCCCGATTGTCATTGGGCAGGCGGCTGAGTTTGATTACGCGGGAACGCAGGCTTGCCGCGTACTGAGGCAGGATGAGATTGAGATTGTCCTTGTCAATTCCAACCCGGCTACCATAATGACAGATAACAACATCGCCGACAAAATCTACATTGAGCCTTTGACTCTTACGACAGTCAAGCGCATTATCGAAAAAGAACGCCCCGACAGCATATTATCCGGCCTAGGCGGGCAGACTGGACTTACTCTCTGCATGCAGCTTGCCCGCGACGGCTTTCTTGAAAAAATGAACGTGCGCCTTCTCGGCTCTTCGCCGCAAACCATCGACAAAGCTGAAGACAGAAAATTGTTCAAGGAGACAATGCAAAGCATCGGCCAGCCCGTGATTCCTTCGGTAATCGCGACAGACGCGCAGACGGCAATTTCTTTCGCCGATGAGATCGGCTACCCTGTCATTGTGCGTCCCGCCTTCACTCTTGGCGGCACCGGCGGCGGCATCGCGGCAAACGAATCACAGCTTAAAGAAATCGCCTCTAACGGGCTGGCTCTCTCGCCGATACATCAGATTCTAACCGAAAAATCCATCACAGGCTGGAAGGAGATCGAGTTTGAAGTGATGCGCGACCGCGTAGGGAACGTAATCACAGTCTGTTCAATGGAAAACTTCGATCCTGTCGGCATACACACGGGCGACAGCATCGTCATCGCTCCCGCCGTTACGCTGGCCGACAAAGAGTATCAAATGCTGCGTTCCGCCGCGTTAAATATTATTTGCGCCCTAGGAGTTGAAGGCGGCTGTAACGTACAATTCGCCCTGCATACCGACAGTTTTGAATACGCGGTCATCGAAGTAAATCCGCGCGTATCGCGCTCCTCCGCTCTAGCGAGCAAGGCGACGGGTTACCCCATCGCGAAAGTCGCGACAAAAATCGCCATTGGCTATACCCTAGACGAGATAATAAACGCCGTCACCGGCAATACATTCGCCGCGTTTGAGCCGACTCTTGACTATGTGGCAGTGAAGTTCCCCAAATGGCCTTTTGACAAATTTGTGTACGCGCAAAAAGAGCTTGGCACCCAGATGAAAGCCACCGGCGAAGTCATGGCGATTGCCGACACTTTTGAGGAAGCGCTTATAAAAGCCGTCCGCGGCGCGGAGATAGGCCTAAACAGCCTTGAAATGCCGCGTCTTGCCGCAAAATCAACCGAAGAAATCCGCGCCCTTCTGAATACGGTAACCGACGAGCGCCTGTTTGTGCTGTACGAGGCGATAAAGCGCGGCATCAGCGTGGATGAGCTTTACGCGATTACTAAGGTAGACCGCTGGTTTTTACATGGTTTGGATAATATCGAAAAAAATATCGAAAAGAGCTCTCACTAAGATCACTAAGGGACAAAGAACACAAAGAAATTTTTGTATTAACTCTTATTGTTTTATTTTTTTAAAGGTGATATATTATATTACATAGGAGGAAAATATGAAAAAATTTCTAGTTATTTTATTGACAGCGTTAACGCTGTTTGCGGGGTGCGACCAAGATGTAACTAATACAATTAATAGTCAGTATGATCTAACCGCACTGGAGGCTAAAATTGCCGAAGCGAATGCGGCAAAAGAAGGGGTACAAGTAGCAACAAGCGCAGGTGAAGTTGCCCAGGGCAGGAAGTGGGTTCTTCAAAGTGATTTGGATACATTTGGAGCGGCAATTCTTGTTGCAGTAGGAATACAAACATTTCCGACTTCTCAAGCGAAAGTGGATAAAGCGGTAGGCGACCTGAGTACGGCAATTGCAATATTTAAAGTACATTTAGGAACGGGAACTAAATCTAGCAATTTTACCCAAGATGATCTTACAGCCCTGATTACCGAGGCAGAAAAAGCACAAGAAACGGTTACAATAAGTAGCAACGGAACAGACGTAATCCCGCAGGAATACTGGGTTACTTCTGCCATTATGACCGCGCTTAATTCTGCGATAAGCACAGCGAAAGGCTCCACTGGGACCCTTGATTCCAGATACACCGGTCTTAATACAGCCCTGAATAGTTTTTATACGAATAAAAAACCAGGAACCGCCACATCATGGCGTTCAATTACAATTACCGGACTAATAAGCTTAGATAAATTTTCCAATGGAACAGAAATCATGGTTGGTCTATTTAATACAAATAATATCATTGGATTAACTCCGCAAATTTCCGGAAGCAGTGTAATAAGTAGCAGCAGGGCAATTGTTACTTTGTACAATAATACAGATGATAATCATACTCTGTGGACAGGGGAAGGTTCGTATTATGTAGGTTTTTTGGCCGACGGAGAAACTTACGTCAGCAAGTCGCAAATTACTTTCAACAGTACCACTCCCAATCCGTCAGCTAAATATTCAGACTTTGGTCCTTATGTTTATGAGTATAATTGCGGTGTTTTAGCCACTGCAATTGGTCAAACCATTCCTTCAACCGGAATAGAACTGAACAGTTTTTGCGTTTTCATGTCTGGAGGAAAAAACTACGTGCAATTATTGGCAAGTGGCGATTTACCCGCACCGTTCTACAAAGTCAAGGAACTCGGCGCACTCCAAGCGTTTACCGGCATTGAAACATTAACAGCAGCTACAATGATCTATACCACTTATGACCTCTCATCGTTAATGTTAGCGGCACAACAACGCCCTGAACAGAATGAATAAGCGAAGAACTACTTAACAACAAGGCGGGCCAAAAGGCTCGCCTTGTTTATTTAAATCCCTCTCCCTTTGTGTTCTTTGTCTCTTTGTGCTCTTGGTGTGAGCTCTTTGCGATAAAAGTCCTATTCCCCACTATCAACTAATCTACAACTGGGCAATAGTCTCCGGAGAGAGGTCGGTGTACTTACTAATCTGAGATACGGGCATATTATCAGCTTTCATTCTTCGCGCGTTTATAATGTTGGCTTCGTAATGGCCTTCCTTATGGCCTTCCCTATGCCCTTCCCTACGGCCTTTGTCTTCCGCGTCTGCTATCCCGCTCCGCCAGTCAAGTTCGCTCTTTATCAGAGTAGTCATTCGCGCATATTCTATTTCGTCTTTAGTGATGTTTATCAAAGTGTCTACAGCCATCGCTATGCCCTCCTCTTGATTGATTATCTTAATAATTTTAGCCCTTTTTTCCTCGTCTGTCAAATATTGGAATTTTTCCAAAGAAATTCACACAAAGAACACTAAGTAAGAGAAGAACACAAAGGGAAGATAAGAGGTTTTTGTCCCTAATCTTATCGTGAAGCCCAAGCTAAGCCTTCGGACAAAAACCCCCTCTTCCTTTGTGTTCTTTGTGATCCTAGTATTCTTTAACAACTAAATATTCCCAAGAATATCCTCTCGCAAAGACGCAGAGGCGCAAAGGCTGTTGTTTGCAGGATATTCGTTTTTCCTTCAAGATTTGTTGTTAAACTAATATATCTAGATCAAAGATGAGCCATCGGACATAAACTTCGCGCCTTTGCGCCTTTGCGAGAGATCTTTTTGTAAATATTTAGATGTTATAGACTAATAGTGAGAACTCTTCTAGAACAACCACCCGAAATATGGTATAAATAAGCTATGACTGCAATTACACCCCTAATATACAAAATGGTAGACACCTGCGGCGGCGAATTTGAAGCTAAAACGCCATATTTCTATTCTATTGAGAACGGTACTGAGAACGAAGCTTTGCCCTTTATTCAAAAGAGCGGCAAACAACGAGTTGTGGTTCTCGGTTCGGGGCCAATCCGTATTGGGCAGGGAATTGAGTTTGACTACGCCTGCGTGCATTGCGTGTGGACGCTGAAAAGTTTAGGATACGAAGTCATCGTAATTAACAACAATCCGGAAACCGTATCTACGGACTTTGACACCGCGGACAGGCTTTATTTTGAGCCGCTGTGCATTGACGACGTGATGAGCATTATTGACATTGAAAAGCCAATCGGAGTTATCGTGGCGTTTGGCGGCGGCACTGCAATCAAGCTGACAAAAAAACTTCACGAGCGCGGCGTGAATATAATTGGCACTTCGGCGGACAGCATAGACATTTGCGAGGACAGACAACGGTTTGACTTACTGCTTGAAAAATTGCAAATCAAACGCCCAAAGGGGTACGGAGTTTTAACGGAAGAAGAAGCGTTGGCCGCCGCCGAAAAATTAGGCTTTCCCGTCCTTATGCGCCCCTCTTATGTGCTTGGCGGACAGAACATGATCATAGCGTTTTCTCAGGACGATATCCGCGAGTATATGGAAATAATTTTGCGTTCAAAACAGGAGAACCCGGTATTAATAGACAAATACCTCGAAGGGCCGGAGATAGAAGTTGACGCCCTATGCGACGGCCGCCCTACACCAGACGGGAAAGGCGGGAACGTGTTAATTCCCGGCATAATGGAACATATCGAGCGCACAGGCATTCATTCAGGTGACAGCATCGCGGTGTATCCCGCCATTAACATAGACGACGCGTTAGCTGAAAGAATTCTTGACGTTACAAAAAAACTGTGCATGGCTTTGGACGTTAAGGGGCTTGTCAATATTCAATATGTTTTTTATGAAAACGACATTTACGTTATCGAAGTCAACCCAAGAGCCTCCCGTACCGTCCCGTATCTTAGCAAGGTTACGGGTATTCCAATGTGCGAGCTTGCCACAAAAATGAGCGTCGGCCAAACATTTTCCGCTCTTGGAGTTTCTCCCGGCATAGGAAAAATACCGCCGTATGTCGCCGTTAAGGTTCCCGTTTTCTCCTTTGAAAAACTTGCCGGAGTTGATACGCATTTAGGCCCTGAAATGAAATCCACGGGCGAAGTTCTAGGCATCGGCAAGAACCTTGAAGAAGCCCTATACAAAGGCCTTATCGCGGCGGGATACAAAATGAAAAAACGGGGCGGAGTGCTTATAACAGTGCGTGACAGCGACAAGGCGGAGATACGGGATGTAGCGGAAAAATTTGTACGCGCCGGATTCTCGCTTTACGCGACTCGTGGAACAACGCGTTATCTAAAGGCGAAAGGTTTCGAGGTTCAGCCGATAGACAAGATATGCGACAATCAGGAAGTCAATACGGAAACACTTTTGGCTGACGGCTCGGTAAGTTACGTGATCTGCACGTCAAAGAAAGGCAGAGACCCGGCGTTAGACGACGTAAAACTCCGCAGGAAAGCCTGTTCTCTCGGCGTACCGTGCCTTACGTCGGTTGATACGGCAAACGCGCTTGCTGACGGTTTGCTTTCCGGGTACAGCGAAATAAATACCGAATTAGTTGACATTAACAACCTGCGGACTAAGCGCATGAAATTGCCGTTTACAAAAATGCAAAGCTGCGGCAATGATTTTATTTACTTTGACTGTTTTAAAACCGAAGGAATTAACTCCCCCGAATCGCTGTCGGTGTTTTTGTCAAACAGGCACAAGGGCGTAGGCGGCGACGGCGTTGTGCTGATATTGCCGCCCTTTTCAGGCGCGGCTGACGCGAAAATGAGGATGTTCAATCTTGACGGCAGCGAGGGCGGCATGAGCGGGAACGCTATCCGCTGCGTGGCAAAATATTTGTACGACAGCGGGCTTGTAAAAAAGCGCGATATGAAAATTGAAACAAAAAGCGGCGTAAAGGAACTCCATCTTTCCACGCGCAACGGTTTAGTATCATCCGTAAAAGTAAACATGGGGCGCGCCGAATTGCGCCCGGAAAACATCCCCGTCAATTTAAAAGGCGATAACGCGATTGCGCGAAAAGTGACCATCGGCGGCGCCGAGTACGAAATCACCTGCGTCTCCATGGGCAATCCCCACGCCGTTGTTTTCTGCAATAACCTTGACGATCTTGACCTAAGCGAAATAGGCCCGTTATTTGAAAACGATCCGCTTTTCCCAGACAGGGTAAACGCGGAATTTGTCAATGTTGTGGGCAGAAACCACTTAAAAATACGCCTTTGGGAACGCGGCAGCGGCGAGACTCAGGCGAGCGGGACAAGCGCCTGCGCTTCCGCGGTAGCCGCAATCCTTAACGGGCACTGCGACAAGGACACCGACATTAAAGTGCGCCTTCCCGGCGGAAACTTAATCATCCGTTATACAGAAGATGTCGTATACATGACCGGCGATTGCGTAAAAGTCTTTGAAGGCACGGTCGAAATATAACGTACTTTTACAGTAAATATATATTGACTTCCGATAAAATATTATGTATATTATTTAACATTAGGGATCTATGTTCTAAAATCTTATGCAAAATTAATTTTTAAGGAGAATCATATGCAAAAAAAGGCTTTAGTTATGGCGTTGACCGCCGTAATGATCTTCGTTTTGTCTATGCCTGTTAAGGCGCAGACAAATACCCCAGCAGCTACCCTTGGTTCGTTATCGTCTAACACCAGTATGGCTACTGCGGGCATCTTTAAAAGTGACGTGGACAATTTTATTAATTACAATAAGTATTCAGGCGTCCTCAAAGACGCTAAATTGTTCAGCTTTTTAACAGGCAGAGCTGACGCGGGAGGCGTGCTAGACGCCGGTTTTGCCTATAATTTCGGCAGTCTCTATTTAGGCGCATGGTACAGGGGCAATATATTTAGGGTAGCTAACACTACTGAAACCCACACCATAACCCCCGTCTGGGACAATGACACCGAAACACTGCATCAGACTACGGAAACTACCTCATATAGCGCGATTAAATGGCAGGAAAGCGCCAACCAGATTGAATTCCTAATAGGCGTTGCGAAACATGGAATTAAGATAGGATTTTTAGAGTGGCTTGCTTCCGACGGGAACCCGGGAACAGGAACCATTACTGTAACTGACTATCTGGATGGACGGATAGACTATCAGAACGCGACTGTTAATTACGAAAGAAGCCAAGGGTATCTGAAGCCGTATCTTGGCTGGGGAGCCAGCATCGCCGTTGGCAGCGCGACACTGATGCCCTATGTTGATCTTGGCTTGCAAATTTACAACAATATATTGGTTGCCAATTCTCAAAATTATACCGAAGTCTACGGGGTAAAACAGAATGTTGTAAGTACTGTCGGAGCGGGAAATAATCAGGGATTACTGCAGCCATACGGAGTAGCTGGTATAAAAATAGACCTTGTCAAAAAGAACACTACCACGCTTGAATTAAAATACGGTTTTGACATGCGCCTGTACAACAACAGCTACGATGCTACCGGATTATCTGGCAATGTTGATGGAACAGTAAGTTGGACTGGGAATGGGTATGTTGACCGCGTGACCGATTATTTTGACCGTACCGAAACTACGACCGATATTAATCTGACTATTACTAAACCGTCTTATATGAAGCATTCAATTACCCCGATATACAAAATAGTAGGCGATCCGGCTGAAAACTTTAAGCTTGGCTTTTCGGCATCAATTCCGGTAACACTTACATCCGAATCCAGATCCAGTTATACTGACCAGTATCAAATCATAAAAAGCGAATATAAAGCGGACAGTTCGATGAACTACGTAGAAACTAAAAGAACCATCTCATATAGTAATCGAGATACTGAAACTTCGTCTCTCAACATAGCGTTGAACCTGAACATGGGCGCAAGCTACAAACTGATCCCAAACCGTTTTACAATCAACGCTGGAATCGGCGCAATTCCGACCGCCTATACCCACAGTGAAATTAAAGGATTACCTAATAGCGTTGACAGCATTGAAATGACTACGACAATAGACGCTTTTGGAAATGTAACAGAAGGAAAGGCGGTAACTCCCACTACCGGTAACAACGGCAATGATTCCATTACTATCACCGAATCCTGGAACCAGTGGTCAGCTAACCTTTACGGCGGTTTTACTTTCTATTTTACTCCAAAAGCCACGTTAGATATGGGCGTAAATTCAAGTATAGGATCGGGAAATGGATTTAACTTGGATCTGGCTACGGTAAACGTAATCTTTACGTTTAAATTTTAATTAAAGGAGGAACATAATATGAAAACAACAATAAAAATTACCGCGTTAACAGCCATTATCGTTTTGGCGATGCTTGCGTGTACGCCGGAAGTTGAACTGACCCAGCGCGATTTCACCGAGATTAGGGACGCAAAAAACCCTAAGTATGATAACGTCAACACTAGCAATCATATACCGGTATTATCCGCCAATACCATTACTTATAAGGCGCCTCCCGACACTCCGACAGAAGCGCAGAGGGAAATAAAAATTACTTTTCCCGTCGAAGCGGATATTTTAAGTAGAGATATAACAACCGCCGCCTTAAAAGAATTTATAAGCATGTATACATTCACTAACGGCACATCTTCATATACCGAAGTAAGTACTAAAGAATCAGATGTAGATTTTGAATTTGTCAGCCGTCATTTAAAAGATGTTACAATCAGATTGACAGCCGTTCCGGATAAAACCTTTGTGATAAAAATTGACGCAACCAAGTACACTTTCGCAAACGGCATAAAATTGGACACTAACGATGACGGAATTGCGGGCGAAGCTGTTTACGATGACGTGTACAGCGCAGTAACGCCCTCCGGCGGCGTTAACAACAAATTTACCGGACCTGAAATAAATATTTCTCTTGATATTATTGCTAAGACAACTTCCACTAACACCGTAACTACCATCCTGACCGAGCAAGACATTTGTATTGCCACTCTTGATTTAGGTTCCTACTCTTCTGCAGATTTAAAATCACAGCAGAAAGCCGTTATTGAAGCTCTAATGTCTAAGATAAAGTTGCAGAAATACGACGCGGCAAGCAAAACATGGGTGGATATGGGATCGGTTAAATCAGTCGATTCCGATACAACCAGCGATGCTGACGGCGATTGGTATCTTGCCGTCAGCGTTACTCCGCAAGACGGGGATATATACCGCGCTTATGCCATCGGCATGAAAAACCTGACAACTGCTGAGAATTTTCTTGACATAAAGCAAAAAATCGCTGTAACTGGCAGTACTAACGCAAGTTACAAAAATTACATGGTCACTTCTGATCCGATAATGTTTTATAACTCAAACAGGCAGTTACAAACAAATTCGCCAGTTGACTACTGCAATGTTAGTTCAGATGCCGATGGGAGAAATGTCAAACTGGAAATTTATTTTAAAAGAATAGATGTAACTACCGGTACGCTTCCAAACACAACTACAACTGAACACTGGCTCAGCGCGTTGGACACCGCTACATTCAATAAAAACGTCAAACTGGCTTATAATTACAGTAACCCTAACAGCAATATCAACAATTTAACTAGCTCTACAAAGTTGGATAATTTTGTATTTCTCCCCATAAAAGACGTAAGTTACGATTCCCGCAACCCTAATAATCTAGACCCGGCGCCGGGAATAAACAGAATAACCATCACTCTTGATCCTTTTTACCAGATAAGCAAAGACAAAAACCGGACAATCAACCTACTTTTGGCGCCCGGCTTTAAGTATAACAACGACCTTATCATCTTCGGCAATCTTACCACAACAGGTTTAAACATCTTCATTGACGGAGTAAACTGCTGGAGAGCTTATGGTCAATTAGGAGGAATAAAGTTGTAACGCACTTTTTTAAAGATTTAAAAAGCCGTCCGTCGCGGGCGGCTTTTTTTTGGAGACGTGAGGCAACTGACACACGAATAGTATTATTCCCAAATTTACTCTCGCAAAGGCGCGAGAGACTGTAGGAAAACCTCGGAAAAGAGGTTCACGCAAAGGCGCGAAGACGCAAAGGGCGCAAAGTTCCTATACGATAGCCCATTATTAACTAAATCTATTAGTTTAACTACAAATATTGAAGGAAAAACGATGATCTTGCGAACAACAACTTTGCGCCTTTGCGTTCTTTGCGTGATATTCTTTGCGAAAAATACTTTTCCTACAGTCTCAGAAGGCGCAAATTGGCAGAGGCATGATTCGAGAGATTATCGTTGAACAAGATATGGTAATTGTTGTATGAATTAGATAGAATTAATTATGGAATTGAATGAAAATGAAATCAGCTCTATCATAGTTGATACTGCCGTAAATTTACATAAAAAATTAGGACCGGGACTGCTGGAAAGCGTTTATGAAGTGATCATAATGAAACTGTTATTTAAAAAAGGTTTATCTGTCCAAAGACAAGTATCTATTCCAATAGAATATGAAGGTGAATATTTTGAGGAAGGGTTTAGAGTAGATTTATTTGTTGAAGGTAAAGTAATAATTGAACTAAAATCAACAGAAAAAATTACAGGCGTACACAAAAAACAATTATTAACTTATTTAAAATTAACCAATACAAAACTTGGTTTTATCTTAAATTTTGGCGCAGAAGTTATGAAAGATGGAATAATAAGAACCGTTAACGGTCTTACAGACCAATCTTGAAGGAAGAACGGTAATCCTACGAACAAAACCCTTTGCGCCTTTGCGCCTTTGCGAGGGGCTTTTTTTCAATGGCCTTATTTCTCCCCTTAACATTATTTCCCGTCAATGATATAGTTAAAAAAAGGAGTTTATCAATGAGCGAGTTGGTATTGGTGTTGGATTTTGGCGGGCAGTATAAGGAACTTATCGCGGGGACTGTCAGAGGGTTGTCGGTTTATTCGGAAATAAAACCGGGCAGCATTACAATTGATGAAATTTTACAACTAAAACCCATCGGCATTATTATGACAGGCGGGCCAAGCAACGTATATATGTCCGATTCTCCCAAGTGCGATCCTAAAATTTTCTCGTTGGGGATACCTATTCTTGGCATCTGTTACGGAATGCATCTTATGTGTTATACGCTTGGAGGCGAAGTCGCGTACGGAAACAAAGGCGAATACGGACGCGTAACCGTAACGCCGGCAAAAACAACGTCAAAGATACTTGGAAGCAAGAAAGAGCCTTTTACCGCCCTTATGAGCCACAGAGACGCCGTAACCCGTTTGCCAAAAGGTTTTCGTGAAACCGCAAAAACATCGGTCTGCGTCGCCGCCTGCGAAAACAAAGCGAAAAAACTTTACGCCGTTCAGTTTCACCCCGAGACAAAACACACCAAAGGCGGGGAAAAAATTATCAGCAGATTTTTATACGACGTATGCGGCGCTTCGGGAGATTATAAACTTGATGATTATATTAAAACGCAAATAAAGCAAATCCAAAAAAAAGCGGGTAGTGATAATGTTCTGCTCGCCTTATCGGGCGGAGTTGATTCTTCCGTATGCGCGAAACTTTTATCTAAAGCAATACCGGGACAGCTTGCTTGCATCTTTGTCGATCACGGTTTATTGCGGTTAAACGAGGGCGATGAAATAGAGCGCGTCTTTTCAAAGGAAAAACTTAATTTTATCCGAGTCAACGCGAAAGACCGCTTCCTTGAAAAATTAAAAGGCGTGACGGAACCAGAGGCAAAACGCAAGATCATCGGCGAGGAATTTATCCGCGTGTTTGAAGAAGAAGCGGCCAAACTTGGAGATATTCCGTTTCTGGCGCAGGGAACAATCTACCCCGACGTAGTTGAATCGGGAGGCAAACACGGCGCGGTTATAAAGAGCCATCACAATGTAGGCGGACTTCCCGAAGGACTCAACTTTAACGGAGTTGTGGAACCCCTGTCCCGCCTTTTCAAAGACGAAGTGCGCGTCATGGGTAAAAAGTTAGGCCTGCCTTCGTCAATTGTAAACCGCCAGCCGTTCCCCGGCCCCGGTCTTGCCATCCGCGTCATTGGCGAAGTTACTGAAGAAAAGCTTGAGCTTTTACGAAAGGCTGACGCGATCCTCCGCGAAGAACTTGACGGAATGAAGGACAAACCGGATCAATATTTTTGCGTCCTTACAAATACGCGCTCTGTAGGCGTTAAGGGCGACGACAGGACTTATGATTATGTAATCGCGGTCAGGGCGGTGAAGACTGATGATTTTATGACTTGTGAATACGCTCCCCTGCCCCACAAATTGTTAGACCGTATTTCATCGCGGATAACGGCGGAAATTCCTACCGTAAGCCGCGTTGTTTACGATATTACTTCAAAACCTCCGGCGACGGTTGAGTGGGAATAAATTTTTTATTAAAGGTTATTTATGATTGTTGTTATTAAAAAAGACGCGAATGAAAAAAGTTTGGAAAATCTGATCTCATGGCTTGAGAATCAAGGACTGCGCGTCAACGTAAACAGAGGCGTTTATCAAACTGTGTTGGGACTGATAGGCGACACGCATAGCCTTAACGCGGAACTTGTCGGCGGCATGGACATTGTAGAACGCGTACAGCGGATCAGCGAACCATACAAAAACGCCAACCGCAAATTTCACGCGGACGATACTGTCGTAGACATGAACGGGTATAAAATCGGCGGCGGTCATTTTCAATTTATCGCCGGCCCCTGCTCCGTAGAATCGGCTGAACAGATCTGCGGTATCGCGCGACATGTTAAAGAGGCGGGAGCGAATCTTCTTCGCGGCGGAGCGTTCAAACCCCGCACTTCTCCCTATTCGTTTCAAGGGCTTCGCGATGAGGGCATTGAGTTTTTGTTAAAAGCGAAGGAACTTACGGGAATGCCCGTAGTCAGCGAGATAATGAACGCTAACCATCTGCCAATGTTCGAGCAGGTTGACCTTATTCAAGTCGGCGCGCGCAATATGCAAAACTTTGAACTGCTAAAGGAACTTGGCAGGCAGGAAAAGCCAATCCTACTTAAACGCGGCCTTGCAAATACGCTCGAAGAACTTTTGATGAGCGCCGAGTACATCATGTCAGGCGGAAACGGAAAAATTATTCTATGCGAGCGCGGCATCCGCACCTTTGAAACTTCCACTCGTAATACGCTAGATATTTCAGCCGTGCCGATGTTAAAGCGGCTGACCCATCTGCCCGTCATCATTGACCCAAGCCACGCCGCCGGTGACGCGGCTCTTGTGTACCCGCTGTCAATGGCCTCAGCCGCCGCAGGCGCTGACGGATTGATCATCGAGGTGCACAACGATCCAGCCCATGCGCTGTGCGACGGGCCGCAGTCGATTAAGCCGGAAGCTTTCGCCGATTTGGCGCGTGATGTTCAGAAGATTTTAGATATTGTTGGGAAAAGTACAAAATAAAAGAAAAAAGAAAAGAGAAGAAATAAAAAAGAAGAAAGAGAGGAAGGATTATGGGGATTGATGAGCTGAATCAGGAAACTGATAATATTGATGACAATTTACTGAAGTTGTTTGAACAGCGCATGGGGATTGCGCTGGAGATGGAAAAGGAGAAAAAAGAAAAGGGGCTGCCTGTTATTGATACGGAGCATGAGAGAAAAATTCTGTACAGGCTTTGCGAAAAGGCGCGGCCTGAGCTTTCGGGGTATGTCAAGGTTTTGTTTTCTTCCATTTTCGAGATTAGCCACAGTCATCAGAAGGCGCAGGAGCATTACGATTCGGCCGTAAAGAAATTGCTTGAAGACGCGGTTCAGCATATGAGCGACAGTTTTCCTTCGCGGGCTATTGTCGCGTGTCAGGGCGTGGAAGGAGCGTATTCACAAGCCGCCTGCGACAAATTGTTCTCTCCCGCTGACATCACTTACTTCAACAACTTTGAAGGTGTCTTTCAGGCGGTGGACGGCGGCTTGTGCCGTTACGGCGTAGTGCCGCTTGAAAACAGTTCCGCCGGTTCAGTCAACGAAGTGTACGACCTTATGAACCGTTACCGCTTTTACATTGTGCGAAGCGTTAAATTGCCGATAACGCACACGTTACTGGCGGCGCCCGGCGCGAAGATGGACGATATTAAAGAAGTGTTTTCGCACGAACAGGCGATTCGCCAATGCAGCCGTTTTTTAAAATCTTGGAAAAACGTAAAGGTTACTGAGTGCGCGAATACGGCAATGGCCGCCATGCAAGCGGCAAATTCAGGGAGGACTGACGCGGCGGTTATTTCATCGCGCGATTGCGCGGAACTGTACGGTTTGCAGGCGCTGTCATTCAACATCCAGAACACCGACAACAATTACACGCGCTTTATCTGCATCTCTAAAAAGCCTGAAATCTATCCCGGAGCGCATAAAACAAGCCTTATGTTGGCGTTGAAACACAAGCCCGGCTCCCTCTACCACGTCCTCGCTAAGTTTTACGCGCACGGAATCAACATGAATAAATTGGAAAGCCGCCCCATTTCCGGACAAGCCTTTGAATTTCTTTTTTATTTTGACATTGACACGCCAGTTATTTCTGATGAACTGAAGCAGGTGCTGGCGGAGCTTGAGCAGGAGACGGATATGTTTGATTATTTGGGGACTTATCAGGAGATATAATCTCCTGTTCGATTATAATGCGCAGCCATTCGGCTGCGCGAAATTAAGGTTATCAGGAGATATAAGGTTATTGGAGTCAGGTTTTTTCATCGCTTTACAATCCGCGTAAGAAATAATAAGCCCTCCGTCCAAGCGGAGGGCAAAAATTTTCTATAGAAATTCAACTAGCTTTTTTATATCTGGATTCATACAGTTTTGTATTAAAACTCATAGCATTAAATCTTGTCTTAAAATCTTCCCTCAATAAATCAGCGATAACCTTATATGTTTCATCGCTATTATCAACTAGCTTTCCCCTCGCATCGATCATTATATAGGAATTTTTTAAACTAGCTTCCGCGATATGAGAAAGTGAAGCATGGGTTGAGCAGAACTTGTTAAACTCTTCATCTGTTATTTCCAGTTCGGCGTTGTCAAAACTGTTATTGGAAAACCGTTTTATTTTTAATATTTTCCATCGTGTTGGACATACAGTCTTAATAAAATCGGTAAAATTCTCATGCAGATTCAGTCTTGAAACTACAGTATTTATTTTAAGATGTATGCCATTTTCATGTATAAACTTACATAACGCAACACACCTATCAGGAGAAAGAATTTCATTAGTTTGAGTACAACGCCCTATTTCTAGCAGCAATTCAGGTTGGAACGCATCTATACTTAAACCAATCATCGAAACTTTTCCTTTAAATTTGCGAATAAGTTCTTCTGATAAAAGATGTCCATTAGTGATAAGAGAGACTTGAATATTTTTAGCGTTGATATACTCAATCACTTCATCAATTCCCTTATACAATAACGGTTCGCCCCCCGCCAGATTAAAACGGGAGACAGTAGTTCTTTTCGTAATATTGTCAATGATATTTTTCCAGTCATGAACAGAAAGTCTTCCGGTGGAATCGAAATGAGCAAAACAATGTTTACAGCGATAATTACAATTTTCCAATAAATGCAAGTTGATTATATATTCTTTTGACATAATATTCTCCTAGTTAAAAATTACACCTGCATACGCAAGTGTTTATAAAGATTTCACGCAACAAGGCGTACATTAGCCGCCTTGCCTCGCTGATTCCTTTTTTCATGTTGCAACGAATCAGGTTCTTTAAGAACTCTAAATGTTACCTGTGCCCCTTCTGCCATGTTCTTAATATCGCCGTCGATATCAGTAAGCGAACAATAAAAAACCCCTCGATCATTCTCGATCAAGCCAAAGTGTCTTGGTCTTTCAAGCAAAACACCTGTTTCTTCGCAGTTAAGACTTTCAAGTTTTACAAATTTATCACAAGTCTCTTGCCAGATTGGTTTTGAATGTTCTTTTCCTATACCAAGAACATATTTTCCATTCTCGCGCAACCGCTGAGCCAGTCCGCAAAAATCCGCATCGGTAGAGACTATACAAAATGCGTTAACATTGGCGTTTTGGAACATTAATTCTATAGCATCCATAATTATTCGAGTATCAGTGGCGTTTTTCCCTGAACGGAATTGCTGGCAGGGTGTTGCTGGTTCTTTTACAAGAACATCTTTCCATGTATTCATATTGGAAGTTGTCCAATCGCCGTATACCCGTTTCATTAATATTTCCCCATAGGTTGCTATCTCCCTAATTGCCGATACATAATCCTTTGCGCAGATATTATCCCCGTCAATAAAAACTGCAAATTTTTTCTCCATAAATTTCTCCTCCATTGTTTTTTTGAGAATGTTGGGAACACGGAAGTTGATTGCAAAAAACAATACTCTCCCGTGTTCCCGTGGTTTACCTTAGCCTTTTGGCGGCAGGTTTCCTCTACCCAAACCAGATGGATTTCCTGTCATACTTGGCTTGTTTCCGCCTGGTCTTGAAGGAACGAATCCAACGCCTCCCTTGCCGCCTCTTGGGGCAGATTTTCCGCCGCCGCCTTTAAAACCGCTACTTCCTTTTGCCATAAATAGCTCCCTAAAAATTAAGAATTTGTCCCGCATACGCAGGAATCTTAGATGCATATTAAGTGTTTTTTGATACCCTTGCATGGCGAAAAAAGGCGACAAAAAACTGTTTTTTAATTAAATTTGAGGTTTAAATATTAATTTTATCTTGATATACTGTATTAGCCATGAAAAGACAGGAAAAAGATAGATATGGAAATGTAACATTCGGAGAGGCAACGGGATTATTAATTGACACTATTGAGCAAATTGTCATCCTTGATCTTGTTAAAAAGGAAGGAAATAAACCAGAAGCGTATAAAAAGAAATTAGAGAGGATTTATGATGGTCAAGGAACTTATTCAGAATTTGAAACTGCAACAAAAGGAAGTCCCCAATGGTACTTTGCTTTGTTTTTCAAAGAAATCTTAGAAGGTAAATATAATGTTTCCCCTCTCGCCATGATAATAGTTGATTCTTTTACATGGCAGTTTTTTTTCGCACTCACTTGGCATACGCCTTTTGAAAAACTAAAATCCAAAACGGTAATGTTTCATCTGAGAAAACAAGTATTCTGTTTCATTTACAATCGTCTACTAAAAGGAATACCTTTAGATGATGGCAGTGTATATAAAATTTCAAGAGGTTCTATCATGGAATTTTTGACTGATACTTATGAAAAAATTTTTTTTGATATTGATAACGATTTTAAAAGAACAGGAAATAGTTTTCGTATTAAAATAAAAGAATATTGGGAAGGAAAATACATAGAATATCCAAAGTTATATAAAACGGTATCTTTAGAAGAAGTACTTAACGAACTATATAATGATGGAGGTATTTTTTATAAAGAACTAAAAGATTCGTATAGTTTAAAAATTGACGATTTGAGAACAGAAAAGCCTAAATTATATGAATTACTCAGCAATGACGAGAAGGCAGATAATTTTACTCAATTGTATAAAGAGGCTGTCGAAGAATTTATAGAAAACGATCTTGATACCCTCAAAATAATTATTGAGGAAATTCCAAAGTCAAAAATTAAGTATCCCTATTTTTTTGATTATAACAGATCCCCAAAAACGAATTTCAATCTGGATGAAAATATTTTAAATTGGCGTAATGAGGATGTTTATAACCCTACATGGAAAATTTTAGAGCCTATTTTAGATTTTCTGCTTAAAAAAGGTAAAACAACACATATACATCGTTTAATAGGACTGTATCTGCTTAAAAATGCTAAAAAAGCTATGGAAGAAATTTTAGATATTTCTGAAATAGAGCAAGAAAAAATAATAATAGACATAGTAACTATGATAAATGAAAACAGAAAACCAGAAGAATTTTACACAGAAAATGATCTTGAATTTTTAGAGCAGATTGATTTAATTTATATGTGTCTTGTATATCAGCATCAAGAAAAATTTGATCCAGTAAAATCAGATGAAATTATTACAGCCATAGAAAGCAAATGCTATAATTCAAAAAAGTTTTTTTCCCAATGGTTAAAGGCAAGGGCAAAGGTTTTTGAAATAGGTGAAAAGTTAAAAGAAAATAAAGAAGCACAAGACTCAATAGTAGATGGCTATAAAAAGGCTTTTAACGAAGGTATTGCTTATGCAGGAGCATATTTGGGGCAATTTCTTCTGGAAGCTATTGTTATTAACAGATTTTGCAATCCCAGACAAGTAAAGGATATAAATGATTATTACGGATACGGATATGCCCTTGAAATGTTTGGAGCAGAGAAGCAGAAATTGCTTAATCGCATAAAGGAGACAGATGATTTGCGAATGATATTTGTTAATATTCATTCCGACTTCAATCCCACAGAAAAAGTTATTTCATCCTTCCCTTCAAGAACTGAATTTTATTGTGAAAAAGTAATTAATATGGGGCTTAAGTTTGATAAAGCAGGTAGTTATGAACAGGCAATCGAATGTCTTAAAATTGCATTATTATTAAATCCCTTTTATGTTAATGGGTATTACAACCGTGGTAATCTGTATAATAAACTGGGTGAACAATTTACCAAAAACGCATTGGCTAACTTTAATATTGCGCTTCTGCTTGATCCAACACATGAAAACACCTTGTTTAACCGAGGTTGTTTACTGTTTATGAACGGCAATATAGAGAGTGCAATTACTGATTTTACCAAACTCATCAGTATCAAGCCTGACGATTCAGAGGCGTATTTAAGGCGGGGAGTTTGCTATAAATACATGAAGTATTTTGATCGTGCAATAGAAGATTATAATAAAGCAATCGAAATAAACCCACGTTATGCCGAAGCATACTATCACCGGAGTGATGTCTATAAACTTTTGGGGGATAATGATAAAGCCAAGGAAGATTGCTGCAAGGCTAAACAGATATGTCCAGACCTATTTTTTTAAACAATATAGAATATTTTGGTCCAAATTTGTTTAAATAATAAAACCAGATAACCGCTTATTGTTCTTAAAAATTTAAAATATCAAAAAACAATCTGATAGTTTATTGATCACAACCCAATAAAAATGGATAATACCCCATGAAAGTAATATCAACAAATTCAGCGCCTGCAGTAATCAGTCCGTATTCGTAGGCGATTATAACAGACGGACTGCTCTTTGCGTCAGGGCAAATTCCATTGTCGCCGGAAACGTGTGCCGTTGTTTCGGGCGGCATAAAAGAGCAAGCGGAACAAGTTATGTAAAATATAGCGGCGATGCTTGCGGCGGCGGGGAGCGATTTTACAAAGGTGGTAAAAACAACGTGCTTCCTGACAAGCATGGAACATTTTACCGCATTCAACGAAGTTTACGCGAAGTGCTTTACAGGCAAACCTGCTCGTTCCTGCGTAGCCGTATCCGTCCTGCCGCGCGGAGTCCTTGTTGAAGTTGAAGTCATTGCCAAAATTTCCGGCTAATTGTATCGCTATGTACGCCGCCCCCCTTGCCCTACCTTCCCTTTTTCGCTAAACTAATCCCATGCCTAAACAAGAAACCCCCATCTATAACTGGAACAAAAATCAACTCTTCAAATTATTATTCGGACTCTATCACACCAAAATACCCACAATGATCTGGGGAAACCCCGGCGGCGGTAAGACCAGCACCGTTAATTTTTTGGGGAAAACATTAGGACGGCCTACCGAAATCCGATCCGGAAACAAATCTGATCCTACAGATTTTTCGGGCATACCTTACTTAATAGACGGGAAGGGCGGAGACGGCGGAAAAACATTGAAGTTCTCCGAGCCAAAATACGTTCAGATAATGAAGAACAACCCGGACGGCATTTTATTTTTTGACGAAATAACCACATGTTCACCGGTAATTCAAGTCGCGCTTTTGTCAATTATTCAAGATTGCCAGTTCGGCGAATTTGAAATTCCAAAAACGATATACCGGGTAGCCGCCGGAAATTATAACAACATAACCGGCACGCATAACATGAGCCTTGCCTTGATGAATCGTTTTTGCCATATCTTTTACAATATGAACATAGATTTCTTTATGGACGGGTTTATATCCGGCTGGCAAAATTATGAAGAAGCCAAAATTAACAAGGACGAAGACCAAATAAAGAAAGTCAATAATTACCGTCTTGCGGTTGTAAATTTTGTTAAGCAACATCCCGAATTCCTTGACGCCTTCCCTGTTGACGGAACTATATCAGATCCACATGAATTCGCGTATCCTACTCCGCGTTCATGGGATATGACGGTAAAAATCCTGTCTGTCCTTGACGAAAATGATTCGTCATATACAAATGAACTGATAAAGGGATGTATAGGGAACGCCGCCGGAAATTTATTTATCAGGTTCATTAAAGATTTTAAAGGACTTGAGGTTGATTTACCAGCTTTAGTCGGGAAAGAAAAAGAATTCCGTTTGCCTTATCCTGACCGTCATGATCATGTTTCTCAGATAATGTCTACTTTGGTATATTATCTGGAACAAGACCCGAAAAAATATCTTGAACTTTGGGTACAAATCCTTAATGTTCTTCATAATGAAAATAACGCCTACGGAAATTACGCATCTTATGATAACCTGATAATGAAATACTTATTCTCAAACATGAAACATCTTTTGAAAAGTAAAACGCTCAAACAAGAAGATATCCGCGAATTCAGCAAACGTATCCCATGTTGGAATCTTTTACACATAACAGCGCTTGAAAAATTCTCAAACAGGCCTATATAGTGGACTACTCTCCTGAGTTCCGTGCGCTTTTAGCCGCAAAAAAAATTGGGGAATTGTTTCCATATTATTATCCTGCTATTACAAAATTGCGGTTTATGCCGGATAATAAAAATACGGATACAATGAACATTAACTGTTCGCTTGTTATAACATATAATGAGTCGTTTGTAAAAACACTGACAGACGGGGAATTAAACGGGATCGTTCTCCACGAAATACTTCATTATATGAACAGTCATCATGCAAGATACATGAATAATTCGTTAAAAAACACTTTACCTTTTGATATCCACAATATAGCAATGGACATTGAGATAAATGAAATAATAGCAAAGGACATTAAGATATATAAAGGATATGCGCGGGAAAATATGTCTTCGCCTATAATTAGTTTGCCCGAAGACGCGTATATAGCGAAATTTTTTAATTTTCCCAAAAGAAAAACCTACGAAGAATATTTGCTTTTAATAAAAGAAAAAAGCGCGCAAAGGCAAAGCAAAATGCCAAATAATGATCTCAACATGAATGGTTATAACGACAACATTCAAAATGTTATAAATGAATTAATTAAGGAATGTAAAGAGCATGAAAAAAACATAGGGACGGAAAATGACGCCTATGACATAAACCGCAAAATAAAAAAAAGAGAATACCGCTGGGAACAGGTGTTTCAAAATATCATTTCAACAAAAACAACGGAAATTACGGCGGGATATAAATACAGAACATTTGAAAAGGCAAACCGCAGGTATGTCCATACCCCCGATATTATCCTTCCCGTTTTTATTGACAGAAAAATAAAAATATCTTTGGTAATCATAATGGATATTTCCGGTTCAATGTATAATATAACAGATAAAATGTACGGCATTATGAAGAGCATGATTGATATTCTGGATATGGCAATTGATATTTCAATACTTGAAGTAGATACAGATGTCCAAAATATAATGCGCGGATTCGATTTAAAAAAAGAAACAATTAAAAGCAAAGCGGGCGGCGGAACTGATATGGGCGCGGGACTTCGCTATATTCTGGAAAATAAATGGAATCCTGATTTAATCGTCGTAATGACTGACTCATACACACCATGGCCCGACCCGCCAATACTGGCTGATAAAACAGTTGTTTTAACCGATAATCCTGATGATTACGACGGACCATATCCCATGTATCCGGTAATATTTAACGAAACTAATAAAAAATTGAGTGATTTCATCTTCTAGTTATTCTAGGATTATTATTTAAAAAACCCTTCCTGCATTGTTACTTCATTTAATAACTCTCGCGTTATATATTTTTCAGGGACAAATCTTAGTAATCTGACATCATGATTCACAGCATCAAGACACATTTCCGCCGTTTTAAATTTTTCGGGGACATATTGGAGCGCGTCCGCGTTATACTTCACAACCTCAATGTACATTTCCGCCGTTTTGAATTTTTCGGGAACAAATACAAGGGCATTTGCGTTCTGCTTTACAGCATCAATGCACATTTTCACAGTTTTGAATTCTTGGGGGACAAATTCAAGGGCTCTTCCGTAATTTTTCACGGCTTCAACGCACATTTCCACCGTCTTGAATATTTTAGGAACAAATTCAAGGGTTCTGCCGTAACTTTTCACAGCTTTAATGCACATTTCCGCCGTCTTGAATTCTTTAGGGACATATTTAAAGAAACACGCGTTATGCTTCATAGCGTCAATACACATTTCCACCGTTTTAAATTCTTTAGGGACATATTTAAGAAAACCCGCGTTCTGCTTCACAGCCTCAACGCACATTTCCCCTGTCTTGTATTCTTCAGGGACAAGTTCAAGGACTCTGCCGTTCCGCTTCACAGCTTCAATATACATTTCCGCCGTATTGAATTCTTTAGGAACATTTTTAATGGATATACAGCCCTGTTTCACGGCCTCAAGCCATGATTCATAAGTCTTGGGAGTTTCTTTAACATTAATCACAGTTTATCGCCTTATACTTTTAACACTAGTTTAATAAAGCCAATTAAGCGCGTCAATCACGTCTTTTAGTTATTGAAAGAATACAAATATAAATGTATAATACCCCCATGAAAACAATTTCAACTAATTCAGCGCCCGTAGCAATAGGCCCGTATTCCCAGGCTATCGTAACAGACGGATTTCTTTTTGCCTCCGGTCAAATCCCGTTGTCGCCGGAAACAGGGGAAGTGGTATCGGGCGGCATAAAAGAACAGGCGGAGCAAGTTATGCAAAATATCGCGGCGGTACTTGCGGCGGCGGGGAGCGATTTTACACAAGTATTAAAGACAACGTGTTTTCTAACAAACATGGATCATTTTGCCGCGTTCAACGAAGTTTACGCACAGTACTTTACCGGAAAACCGGCGCGGTCCTGCGTGGCCGTATCCGCCTTGCCGCGCGGAGTTCTTGTTGAAGTCGAAGTTATCGCTAAAGTTTCCGATTAATTGTGTCACTATGAATACTTGACAGCATTAACCGCTTTGCGCTATTATAAGTTTGTAATGAACAGCAAAGGCGCTGTGGACTTGGGTCTGCCGCGTCTATTTTTTTTACTAATGGAGAGTATGAAATGAGTAAATTGATTGTACCGGACGGATACCGGCCAATTTTGCCGATTTATGAAACCCAAATAGCTATTGGAATGATAAAGCGGATATTCGAGGATAATCTGTCAAGCGCTCTTAACCTCAAGCGTGTATCCGCGCCGCTTTTTGTCGAGCCGCAAACGGGCTTGAATGATAACCTCAACGGTGTTGAGCGCCCGGTTGAGTTTGCGATAAAAGAGACTCATGGTACCGCGCAAATTGTACATTCGCTTGCCAAATGGAAACGCATGGCGTTGTACCAGTACGGTTTTCCCATTGGTGAAGGTTTGTATACCGATATGAACGCCATCAGGCGCGATGAAGAGATGGACAACCTTCATTCCATTTACGTTGACCAATGGGATTGGGAAGTGGCCATCGACAAGGCTTCGCGCAATGAGGAATTATTGAAAAAGACCGTAACCGCCATTGTAAACGCAATCTGCGATACGGCGGATAAAATTAAAGAGACATATCCGGCTTTAAAAGTCAACCTTTCGCGTGATGTGAAATTTATTACGACTCAGCAGCTTGAGGACGCGTACCCAAAACTGTCCGTGAAAGAGCGCGAGAACGCCTATTTAAAAGAAAACAAAACCGCCTTTATCATGCAGATAGGCGATTTATTAAAATCGGGCATCAAGCACGACGGACGCGCCCCGGACTATGACGACTGGACGTTAAACGGCGATATTGTTTTTTGGAATGATCTTCTTGGGTGCGCTTTTGAAATTTCCTCGATGGGAATTCGAGTTGACGATAAATCGCTGGACGCGCAGCTTGCCAAAGCAAAATGCGATCACCGCAAAAAACTGCCCTTCCACAAAATGCTGCTTGAGGGCAAACTCCCGCTGTCAATTGGCGGCGGCATCGGACAGTCAAGACTGTGCATGCTTCTGCTTCAAAAAGCGCATGTCGGAGAAGTGCAGGTTTCCGTATGGGACGAAAAAACAGTATCAGGCTGCAAGTCCGCCGGAATTGAGTTATTATAGTAACAAACGGAGATTATCATGCAAATAGACGATAAACTGCTCGCGTATCTGGAGGATTTATCCTGCCTTACGCTTTCAGATAGCGAAAAAACCAGATTGACTGGCGATTTGCAAGAGATTCTCGATTACATGGCGCGGCTTAGTGAAATTGACACTAACGGCGTGGTTGAGCGCAGTCATCCCTTTGACAATGTAAATTATTTTCGTGATGACGAAGTGCGCCCTTCGTCTGACCGCTCGCTAATACTGCAAAACGCTCCTGTCAGGAACGATCAAATGTTTATCGCTCCAAAGACGGTCGAGTAAAAAGGTTGACGGCTATGTTTGAAAAAAGCGCATTGGAGTTATCCGCACTCATCAAAGCAAAAAAAATTAGCGCGGTTGAAGCAGTTGGCGCGTACATTGAATCAATCGAAAAAAACGACAGCCGTTATAACGCTTTTCTTACGGTATCAAAAGAGAAAGCCTTGGCGCGCGCAAAAGAAATTCAGTCGCGGATTGACTGCGGCAGTTTGCTCTCACCGCTTGCGGGCGTGCCAATCGCCATTAAAGATAATATTTCTACAGAGGGAATAAAAACAACATGCGCGTCTAAAATGCTTGGTAACTACACGCCCGTGTTTAACGCGGCGGTTATTGAAAAGCTGGAAAAAGCAGACATGGTAGTAATCGGCAAACTCAACATGGACGAGTACGCTATGGGCGGCTCAAGCGAGACAGGCGCGTTTGGCGCGGTGCATAATCCCTGGGATACTACGCGTGTCGCAGGCGGTTCCTCTGGTGGAAGCGCCGCCGCCGTAGCCGTGGGAGAGACGCCCATCGCTCTCGGTTCCGATACGGGCGGCAGCATACGCCAGCCTTGCTCATTCTGCGGCGTTACCGGCATCAAGCCGACTTACGGTTCAGTGTCGCGTTACGGGCTTGTGGCGTATGCGTCGTCTCTCGATCAGATCGGCCCAATCGGGCAAAACATTGACGACTGCGCCGCTCTGTTGTCGATCATTTCAGGGCCTGACGCGCGGGACAGCACCTGCGTCATAAAAAACTCGTTTGAATTTCCTGACCACTTGCAGTGGTCAGGTGAAGGCGAAGTAAAATCAAACTTGGAAGGCGTGAGGATTGGATTGCCTCGCAATTATTTCGCGGGCGGTATTGACGATGAAGTAAAGAACGCCGTTCTTGCGACAGCTAAGGAGTTTCAGGCGGCTGGTGCTATTATAGAAGAATTTGAAATGCCGTTTATGGATTACGTGATCCCCACCTACTACATTATCGCGTGCGCCGAAGCGTCGTCAAACCTTTCGCGTTATGACGGCTTGAAATACGGTTACCGCAGCCCCAACGCGCAGTCTCTTTCCGAAGTGTACCGCCTTTCACGCAACGAAGGTTTCGGACTGGAAGTAAAAAGAAGAATAATGCTCGGCTCGTTTGTGCTTTCATCCGGGTACTACGATGCCTATTACAAAAAAGCCTTGCAGGTACGCTCTCTTATCAAAGACGCATACACGGCGCTGTTCACAAAGTACAACATGATACTCTCCCCTGTCGCGCCCACAACGGCGTACCGTATCGGGGAAAATTCAGGCGACCCGATGAAGATGTACATGGGAGACATTTACACCGTGTCGATCAATTTAGCGGGACTCCCTTCCGTCGCGCTTCCCTGCGGATTTGATTCCAGCGGTTTGCCAATCGGCTTCCAACTCATCGGAGACGCTTTTTCTGAAAACAAACTTATCGGCGCGGCGAAGGTTTATCAATCCCGTACCGATTACCATTTGCAAAAACCAAAAGGGATTAAAGCATGAAGTGGGAAACCGTAATCGGCATTGAGGTTCATACCGAACTTTCAACAAAGTCAAAAATTTTCTGCGGTTGCACTGTCGCTTACGGCGGCGAGCCGAATACCCATGTCTGCCCCGTCTGCGCGGGAATGCCTGGCGTATTGCCCGTGCTTAACCGCTCCGTAGTGGAGTACGCTCTTCGGCTCGGGCTTTCTCTTGGATTTAACATTACCAAATACTGCAAGTTTGACCGTAAAAATTATTTTTACCCCGATCTGCCAAAGGCCTATCAGGTATCGCAACTCTACGCTCCAATCTGCAGAGACGGTCATCTCGACATCGAAGTTGACGGCAAAAAAAAGACAATCAACATACGCGAGATACACATGGAAGAAGACGCTGGCAAACTGATACACGACGCAAACGGCGCGAACACTTTCATGGACTTTAACCGCTGCGGAGTGCCTCTTTTAGAAATTGTTTCCCAGCCTGACTTCCGCAACGCAGCCGAAGTAATCGCCTACCTAGAAAAATTGCGCGAGACTCTTCTGTACCTTGACGTGTCCGACTGCAAAATGCAGGAAGGCTCCATCCGCGCCGACATCAATCTGTCAGTGCGCCCCGTAGGCGGCGAACTTGGCACGCGTACCGAAACAAAAAACATGAACTCCTTCAAAGCGATCGCGCGGGCAATTGAATATGAGACATCGCGTCAGATTGAAATACTGGAAGACGGCGGGCATATAATTCAGGAAACGCGTCGTTGGGACGATGAAAGACTTGAATCTTACGGTATGCGCTCAAAAGAAAACGCGCAAGACTACCGTTACTTCCCTGAGCCTGATCTGCTGCCGATGGAGATTGACGACTCATGGCTTGCAACCATAAGAAAAAATCTGCCTGAACTGGCTCATCAAAAACGCGAACGCTACTGCCGCGATTTTAAGATACCCGAATCCGAAGCTGCGGTTCTGACCGTTCACAAAAATATTTGCGATTTATTTGAGACCGTAGCGCGGCAAAGCGGGCAGCCCGTAGAAGCGGCGCACCTTATAACCGGTGAAATAATGCGGCTGATGAACAACGCCAATGTCTTGCCGGAATATCTTTCGATAAACGCCGATAAACTTTCCGCTCTTATCACTCTTATTACAAACGGGAAAATCAACCGAAGCGCGTACAAAGAAACAGTTGAAGCCGTATTCACGAACAATGTCGATCCAGAAAAATACATCGCTGAAAAGGGATTGCTCATGATTAACGATGACAACGCCGTAATCGAAGCGGTAAAAGCGGTTATAAGTGAAAATCAGAACTCAGTCGCGGATTACCGCGCCGGAAAGGAAAAAGTTTTTGGGTTTTTGATGGGGCAGGTGATGAAGAAGCTTGGCGGGAAGGGGAATCCCGAGGTGGCGAAAAAAATTCTGGAAGACGCGCTGAAAAGAAGTGGAACATAATAATCCACGACCAAGTGTAAACCGTTACAATGTGATGTAAAACGCTTATATTTTTGCTATTTTTGCATTATAATTACTATAGGAGATTCAGTTGACCAACAAAGAAAAAATTGAATATTGGGTTAATTTGTCAAACAATGATATTGCCGTTGCGGAAACATTACTAAAAAACGGACATAATTTATATGCCGGATTTTTGTGTCATCAAGCGGTAGAAAAAATATTTAAGGGCTATTATACAAAAGTAAAAAATGATACTCCGCCATTTAAACATGATTTGGAATATCTCGCCCAGCAAACGGGGCTTTACAATTTATTAAATGACAAGCAAATTCTTTTTCTGGAAAACTTAAATCCGCTCAATATAGAAGCGCGTTATCCTGACTACAAGAACAAAACAGCTAAATATTTAACCAATGAAAGAACCCAAAGTATTTTTGAGCAGACAAAGGAATTGATAACATGGATAAAAGAGAAGATATAATTTTAATAGCGAAAAAATACCTTGAACTGGTAAAAAAAAGCAACTTCCCGATGAAGATAGAAAAAGCATATCTTTTTGGTTCTTATGCAAAAGATTGTTCAAAAAAAGACAGTGATATTGACATTGCGTTTGTAGTTAATAAATGGGTTGGCGATTACGAAGACGCAATTGTGCCGATTTGGCGTTTACGGAAAAATGTTGATTTCAGAATAGAACCGCATATTGTTATTCCAGACGGAGACTATGCTGGATTTCTTCAGGAAATACAGAAAACCGGCATTGAAATATAACCATCAGTACCCACCCAGGCATCAGTCGTCAGTCATTGTACAATCTATCATTCGCGCCAAATCCTGCGGAGCATAAGTAAAAAGCCCTGTCTCTCTATCGCTTAACAGTTCGCATACTTTTGACGTGTAGAACAAATCAAAAGCAGCGTCCAAAGAGATGTTTTTTTGCGCGGCAATTTCATCAATAGTCATGCTGACAAGGGCGGTATCTTTCATTACAATTCTTCCGATTTAATAAATTTCAGACAGCTTAATGAAATGACAGTCTTAAAAGAATATTGGCTGTTTGGCATTGAAAAAGAAAGTTCGTCCAATAACGCAAGCTTTGTATTTTTTGTTACTCTGCCTTTTTTAAGAGCCGCAATATAATTGTCTACCGCGACAATAACTTCATCATTAGCGACATTCCCAATAACAATATCGAAATTCATATTTTGCGGAATAACGCCGCCTGATCTGTTCAAAACGACAAAATCCAGCCATTCTTCACAATAACCGTTAAATACCTTGATATTTAGATTTTTGTTTTCAGTATATTCATATAAATTTAAAATACCCTTTTTTTGAGGATTAGTTTTTACTCTGCGGTTAAGCCAGCGAACAGCCTGATCTTTAAGATCGGTTAAATAAAACCCCTGTCCAAAGTCAACGTTTTTTCTTCCCCAAAAAGGGTCGGGGGTTTTTATAATTTCCTGCGAGCCGTGATATAAAATCATAGGGCAATTCCGTATTCAATAAATTTTTCTTTCATTTCTTCAAGAATATATCCGGAAGATAATGTATGCGACGTATCATAAGTGTCCTGATAAAATGAAAGTTGATTGGTGTTTTTTAATTGATTGTAAGCGGCTGTCTTGTTCCCGTTAAAATAACTTTCAGCGCAGAGTTCAATTACATATACTAAAAAATCTTTCACTGCCTGCGACATATTCTAAATATATAATGATAAGGACAAAATTTCAACAACCTGCTCTAATTTTCACTCTTTTTGAAGAAATTCACGCACACTAACTAATCCCTCTTTGCTCGCTCCTTGTTCGCGCATGTACCGAAGGTACAGTTCGTGGTAAATTCTTCCCCGTTATACATTTGAAAACGGCACGATATTGAACACGTCGGTATGCTCCATCACCAACTGTTTATTGTAGGCAAAGAAAATCGTCCCTTCCATTGGCGACTCTATCCTAGCTATCGTGTTCCCCTCTAAAGGATGAATTATCTCACAGAGCAGATCGCCTTCGGCAACCTCGTCACCTACCGAGACGTATTTTTTTAATATGCCGGCGCTGCTTGTCTGGACGTTTCTTATCAGTCCTTCGTTTAATATGCGCGTGTGCATTCCGCCGTGAAGCGCCCATCTGAGTATCCCTTTGGCGATAAGGAAGCGCAGTACCGCGTTCACTGCGGTTTGCGTGGATTGCTTCCCGATGTGCTCGGTGTATGTCGAGAATAACGAATAGGCCTGACAGCCCCAAATCTGCCAGTTGTAGTTGAGAGTCGCGGTGTCATAAGGCTGCGGTATTCTAATCAGGCCGTAGGGCAGGCCGAAGTCCGACAGCGACTCGTAGGTTTCAGGCTTTCTACATTCCGTGTCCATCACTTTGACGTGCGGCAGGAATTCGCCATCACGGTAAAAACTCGCCATCTGTATGCCGTAGACATAATCCTTTACCGACTTGAACAGCCCGTCAGCAATTCGCTGCGTCGTCTCGCCCTGATCGTATCCAGGGAACATTCGGTTGATGTCGGTGTTGTCCATTGTCCAGAAGCGTTTGCCGATATTCATGGAGTAATTGTTCGCGCACGGTATGATCATTACGCTCTTGCCCAGTAAAACGCACTCGTTCTCCTCCATGCGCTTGAGCGTGTCTACCAACTGGGCGCAGATCGCCATCTGTTGAATCTCATTGCCGCGCAACGCCCCCACTATGCAGCACGAGCGCTCGCCTGAGCCGAAAGTGTACCCTACAATGTCCATGCTCTGCCGATATGGCGATTTGATCGAGTATATAATGTCTTTAATCATTTTTAGAGTCCTCCATAATCCGCGCCAAAAGCGATCCGCCAAAGACGACCGGGTACTCCCGTAACGTAAACAACAAGCCGTCGCATGGGGCAAACGTTTCCTCGACAACGGAACCGGTAAGCGGGTCTATGACGATGCCGACGCAATCGCCAGTGTTTACATGACTGCCATGCGTAGCGAGGGGAATAAATATTCCTCCCGCGTCCGAATTTAGAAAACCCACGCTGTGATCCTTTGAGACAAGCGGCAGACGCGTCCGCGCCGTTTCCCCGCTCCACATTCCAAGTTCGCGCAGCAGGTTCAATATGCCGTCTACAAGCTGGGCGCAGTAGCTCTCCGTTATTCGCATTCCAACGCCCATCTCGACAACCAGCGTCTTTATGCCGCGTATGTTAAGCGAATGCGCCAGCGTCGATTCAAGCACGGTTGCCGACGCGTGTATCCACACGACATCAACATTGAGCAGCACCGCGTATGGCAAAAGCGAGGCTTCGTTCTGTTCGCTTATTCGCGCCTGCGGTATTTCGCGCAGGAAGATGTTGCTTGAGTGTATGTCAATGCACATATCCGCGCCGTCAATGTCGCGCATAATATCGTATGCCGCCTTCCGCGCGAGCGACCCCGATGACGAACCTGGGAATATGCGGTTCATGTCCAAGTCGAACATGGGAAACCCCCGCGTAACGGAATCGATCCCCAGCGGATTTACGGCGGGATAAATATCCACTATGCCCGATAACTTCTGTTTCCCGTCATTAAGAATCTTCGCCAGCCGGGCGCAAACATACTGCCCCTCCAATTCATCGCCGTGAGTCCCCGTAACAACGCAGACGCGTTTGCAATACTTGTCCGCTTTGTTTTCGATACGGTTCTTCTGTATAATAAAGTTCTCCGCGACAGGCAGCGCCGCCACAGACACATGTTTTATCATCAAAGCCTCCCTTTAACAGTTCTTATTATATTTTTAACTTTGGTAAAATACAATACTTTTATTTGATGTATTGTGTTTGGCAAAACTTCATACTACGCGATGTATGCCTAATAAAATCCTTGAATACGGTCAGGGCAGTGGGTACTTCGTGTAACTGAAAAATTAAAGCCTTTTATATGTTGCTTTTTAGAGCGAAATATAGTATTATAAAGATGAGCAACGGCGCTCAAACCTTAAATGGGCGCCGTTGCTTTTTTTTTGCGTCAGCTTGCCGCCAAACGGCGGCAAGAAGGGGATAATTGGGATGGAAATGTCGGTGGCGACAGCTTATGAAATTAACAAACTCATGGCGCGGTACGGCGTAAAATTCGGTATCTACAAAAACGGGGAGTTTATCGAACAACTCTTCCCTTATGACGCGATACCCCGTATCATTTCACATAACGAATTCACGCTGTTGGAAAAAGGGCTTATCCAGCGGGTAACCGCGTTGAACTGCTTTTTAAGGGACATTTATTCCAGCGCGAAGATTATAGCCGACAAAGTAGTGCCGGAAGAGTTTGTCTATATCTCCAAGGGGTATCTGCCGGAGTGCACAAATTTAATACCGCCCCAGGGCGTGTACAGCCACATTTCCGGAATCGACCTTGTTCAGGCAAAGGACGGCGCGTGGCACATACTGGAGGACAACCTGCGTATTCCTTCGGGCGCGTCATATCCGCTTATCGCGAGGGAACTGAGCAGAATCGCCGACCCCGACGCCTATTCAAACAACTATGTTACAGACAACCGCGACTACTCGGATCTATTGCGCGGAACAATGGACTTTGTAAACCGCGGCGGGTTGAATGTCATACTCACGCCGGGAAGGTACAACGCCGCGTACTTTGAACATTCGTACTTTGCCGAGCGCATGGGAGCGTTACTTGTAAAAGCGTCGGAATTAACCGTTGAGGGAGCAGTTCTGTACATAAAAGATTACCTCGGCGTCAAGGCGAGAGTCGGCGCGGTGTACCGCCGCATCTCCGATGAGTACCTCGACCCCATAACATTTATGGCGGAATCCCTCATCGGCGTTCCGCATATCATGGACGCCTACCGCAAGGGAAATGTCGCCATAATCAACGCGCCGGGCAACGGCGTCGCGGACGACAAGGGCATTTATTACTTCGTGCCAAAGATGATAAAATACTATCTGGGCGAAGAGCCGATTTTGCAAAACGCGCCGACATACCTGCCCTACTACGAGGACGACCTCAAGTTTACGCTTGAAAACATCAAACGCCTTGTCATAAAAGACGTATCGGAAGCGGGCGGCTACGGCGTAGTGTTCGGCAGAGAATTGTCGGAAGAAAAGTTATCTGAAATCAAAGCTCTTATAAAAAAAGAGCCACGGCGGTTTATATCGCAAGAGGTCATCGACTTTATTGACCTTGACATTATGGACGAAAACGGCGGCACTATTCCCCGAAAGGCGGACTTAAGGGCGTTCGTGCTTACTGGCAAAACCACGCGCGTGTGGGCAAGCGGGTTAACGCGCTTCTCGCGCGTCGAGGGATCGTTTATCGTCAATTCTTCGCAAGGAGGAGGGTTTAAAGACACATGGGTACTATCTCAGTAGAATACAGCTCAAACCTGTACTGGCTCGGAAGATACGCGGAACGCGCCTATACCACGCTAAAAACGTTCTTCAACTATCACGACATATCGCTGGACAAGGATAAAAATTCCTACAGGGAATTCCTCGGTAATTTAGACATTGCGGACAAGTACGGAGATCACGGCCGTTTTATAAAAGGGTATTTATACGACGACGCGGACTGCTTCACAATTTCTTCGACGCTTCGCTTCGCGCACGACAACGCGCTTGTCTGCCGGAACGTAATCGGCAGTGAGGCGCTTGCCTATATCCAGCTTGCGCTTGACGCGTTCCACGCAAGCCGTAACGCCAAAAACCTCCGCTTGTCGCTGATGCCGGTCATTGATTATCTGCTCGCGTTCTGGGGCAGCATAGATGACAAAATCGCAAGCGGCGAAGCGCGTACGATCGTCAAGTGCGGCAAACTTGTCGAGAGGCTCGACTTGTACTTTAGATTCTCGTACAACTACAAACTTATCAACAGCGAATATGAAAAACTGTGCCATGTTCTTGCGCGGGTACGTAAAGGTTTTTGCAACGCGCGACATCTGGCGGTGCTGGTTGAAGTTCTTGCCACTGAAGAAAGTTACAAAACCCGCCTGGACGAAGTGCTTGAAAGCCTAAGCAGGCTATTTGAGGAGCAGGCTGCTTGAAGACAGTCCTTTTTCAATATCAAACGGAATTGGCGTTTTCTTCGCCAGCGTCAGAGCACCAGTTTCTGCTTAAAATATTGCCGCAAAGCGACAGCAGGCAGCAGATAAAAAGCCTGTCATGGCAAATAGACCCCGCGCCGGATACGATCTGGCAAACCGTTGACAGTTATGGCAATAACGCGCTTGCCGGTGAAATCAACATACCGCACAGCCATTTCCGCTTTGGGATAGAAGGAGAAGCGGAAGTATCAGACGAACCGTACACCGCCTCAGGCGATCCGCAGCGCATACTTCTCTACCCTACGGAATTAACTCGCGCGCATGGCGTGCTTGCCGATTTCTACAATGACATAAGCCGTTCCGCCCCGGATGACATATTGGAGCGTATTCAATATTTCTCACACGCCGTCCATGCCCATCTGCGCTATGAGCGCGGCGCAACCACTAATTCAACTTCGGCTGTAAAAGCGTTTGAGATAGGCGCTGGCGTCTGCCAAGACTACGCGCAAATATTGCTTGCCCTCCTGCGCGTAGATAAAATCCCATGCCGCTACGTAGCGGGCCTCGCCTCCGGTTACGGAGAAACCCACGCCTGGGTAGAAGCATGGACGGGAAACCGATACTGCGCCGTAGACCCCACGCGCGACAAACTCATAGACGAGGACTACATCGCCATCTCAAGAGGGCGCGATTTTTCCGACAGTTCCATCGAGCGCGGAGTATTCACAGGCCTATGCCGGGGAATGCAAACGGTAATTCTGAACATGGAAATATCGTAACGCAAAAGACTCAAAGGAAGCCACTTCCACAATTTCGTAATAATTGGCATAATAACACAAGAGAATCAATATGAATCAATACAGAACGCATACCTGCGGAGAACTGCGGGAAGAACATACAGGGCAAACCGTCACGCTTTCAGGCTGGGTGGATACAATCCGCGACCACGGCGGCGTAACATTTCTTGACCTTCGCGACCAATACGGCGTTACTCAAATTGTTTTACATGAGGAGTATAAATCTGGCAGGGAAAGCGTTATCACGGTAACGGGCGCGGTAAAAAAACGTGACGTTGAGACCGTCAATCCAAAAATTGAAACTGGAACCGTCGAAGTTCACGCCAAAACGCTGGTCATCCAGAGCAAGGCCATCCACTCTCTGCCGTTTGAAATAAGCGAATCTAAAAACACAAGGGAAGAAGTCCGTCTTTGCTACCGTTTCCTTGACTTGAGAAATCCCGAAGTGAAAAAAAATATTTTTCTGCGTTCAAAAGTAATCAGTTTCCTGCGGGCGAAAATGGAGCAACTTGGCTTTACGGAGTTTCAAACCCCAATACTGACATCATCATCTCCAGAAGGGGCGCGTGATTACCTCGTTCCCAGCCGCAAGCACCACGGAAAATTTTACGCACTGCCGCAAGCCCCGCAAATCTTTAAACAGCTTCTGATGGTTTCAGGCTTCGACCGCTATTTTCAAATCGCCCCCTGCTTCCGCGACGAGGACGCCCGCGCCGACCGCTCCCCAGGAGAGTTTTATCAGCTTGATTTTGAAATGGCATTCGCCGGTCAGGAAGATGTTTTAGAGGTGGCAGAAAACGCGATGTACGGCGTTTTTAAAACTTTTTCAAACAAAGAGGTAAGTCCCGTACCTTTCATAAAAATCCCCTACGCCGAATCTCTGCTCAAATACGGAACGGACAAACCCGATCTCCGCAACCCGCTTGTCATCACCGACTTAACTTCATTTTTCGCGGACGTTGATTTTCAGCCATTCAAAAATATCATTGTTAGGGGAATCGTCGCGGGCGGCGCGGCGTTGCAGTCAAAATCCTTCTTTGAAAAAATGCTCACCTTCGCCACGGAAATCGGCATGAAGGGGCTTGGTTACATTTCAGTTTTAGAAGACGGCAGTCTAAAGGGGCCAATCGTCAAATTCCTCTCAGAAGAAAAACAAAACACCCTCAGAAAAGACCTCGCTCTTAAAGCCAACGACACATTGTTCTTTATCGCGGATGCGCCCGCTAAGGTAAACAGTCTTGCCGGGCAGATTCGCGCGGCGTTGGGCAATCAATTAAATCTGATAGACAAAAATAAATTTGAATTGTGCTTTATTGTTGACTTCCCCATGTACGGCATAAATGAAGAAACTGGCGCGGTTGAATTTACCCACAACCCGTTCTCCATGCCCCAAGGCGGACTAGCCGCTCTTGAAACAAAGTCTCCCCTCGACATTTTAGCCTGGCAGTATGACATCGTATGCAACGGCGTGGAACTCTCCTCCGGCGCAGTCCGCAACCATCTCCCCGAAGTGATGATAAAAGCGTTTGAAATCGCCGGATACTCCCAAGCCGATATTGAGAAAAAATTCCCCGCCCTCTACAACGCTTTCCACTACGGCGCGCCTCCCCACGCCGGCATGGCTCCCGGCATTGACAGAATTGTCATGCTGTTGGCGGAAGAAGAAAACATCCGCGAAGTGGTAGCCTTCCCAATGAACAGCTCCGCGCAAGATTTGCTGATGGGCGCTCCCTGCGAAGTTACCGAACATCAGCTTCGCGAAGCGCATATAAAGGTGAGGCAATCGAAATAGAGTGATTTTTTTGAAGAAATTTCTCTCAAAGAAGCGCAATAATTTCCATATGTAGCATTGCCTTCGTCTGTTTTTTTTGTTATGCTTTTCTTATGGATTTTAAAATTCTTCCTCCCACGGACGACTGGATTTTTAAGCTTCTCTTTGGCGACGAGCGCAATAAAAGCATGCTCATCGACCTGCTTAAAGCCTTTGTTGAACTGCCGCAGGAAGAATACGAGTTGAGTTTTCTTGACACTTCCCTTAAACCTGAAAACGAGGATGACAAACTGGGCATTTTAGACGTGAAGGTTAAAACAAAAACCGGAAAAGTGATTGATATTGAAATTCAAGTAAATCCTGAAAGAAACATAGGGCAGAGGCTTTCGTTCTACAAATCAAAACTTATAGTGGAACAAATAGGCAAGGGCGAGCTGTATCATGTCATCCAAAAAGTAATATGTATTTGTATAACCAATTACGAATTGTTTCCGGAAACAAACGAATACGTAAACATTTTCAGGTTTACTAATAAGAATAACGGGCTTGTTTTTGAAGTGATCCCTGAAGAGATATATACCCTGGAATTACCGAAGGTTCCCGCGTTAAGCGACGGGAGCGCGGGCTGGGAATGGATGCAATTTCTGCGAGCCAAGCGGAAGGAGGAATTTGAGATGGTAGCGGTAAAAAATCCTGAAATACGGAAAGCGGTAGATACCCTGTACCAATTAAGCTCTGACGAACAGGTACAGGCAGAACACGAAAGGCGGCTAAAAGCCTGGCGGGATCGCGCATCCCAGCTTGAAGGTTCCTATCTTGATGGCATACAGGAAGGGATAAAGCGAAGTAAAAAGGATGATATTTTAAGAATGAAGGCTGATAATTTGCCTATAGAGCAAATTATCAAATACACCGGTTTTACTGAAGAGCAAATAAAGAGTTTATAATTAATTCCTCTTTGTGATCTTTGTACCTTGGTGATCTTAGTGTGAATTTTTAGGATTTAATTTATTATTTTGCCGCATATTGTAAAGCATTTTCTACGATTTCACCAAATGTCTGTTTCATTTCATTTATTATATCTTTACGGAACATCAGCTTCGCGAAGCGCATATAAATGTGAGGCAGTCGAAGTAGAATAGCAAATGAAATAAATATATGGTATAATATTAATAATATTGGAGTAGGAATCAATGTCTAAAGAAAAATTTATTATTGGGGCTGTTGCCGGTGATATTATTGGCTCGGTGTATGAATGGAATAATATAAAATCCATTGATTTTGACTTGTTTTGTCAAAAATCAAATTTTACAGACGATAGTGTTCTTACAATCGCGACAATGGACGCTATAAATAATAATAAAAATTATACAGAGGTTTATCAGGCTTTTGGAAGAAAATATCCAAATCGAGGTTATGGCGGAACTTTTCATTCATGGATATATTCAAAAAATCCAGAACCATATAATAGTTGGGGTAATGGATCGGCAATGCGAGTCAGTCCTGTTGGGTGGTATGGTGATAGTATTGGTGAAGTAATGAATGAAGCGAAAAAAAGCGCGGAAGTTACCCATAATCATCCTGAAGGCATAAAAGGGGCTCAAGCTACAGCAGTCGCAATTTATATGGCGCGAACTGGAAAAAAGAAAGATGATATAAAAAATTTCATAATCGATACATTTGATTATAATCTTGAGCGAAAAATAGATGACATAAGACCCGGTTATAAATTTAATGAGAGTTGTCAAGGCACGGTCCCAGAAGCAATTATTGCTTTTTTGGAAAGTACTGATTTTGAGAATGCCATCAGATTGGCAATTTCAATAGGAGGCGACAGCGATACAATTGCCTGTATTACTGGCGGAATAGCGGAAGCCTATTATCAAAAGATACCTGATAATATTGTTGAAAATGTATTAAGAATTTTACCGAAAGAATTGTTGAAAATCATAGAAAATTTTTCAATAAAATATGGAATAGAATAAATGAATACGCTGCCACTGCATACGGCAAGAACGATATAAACATGGTATATTTAAACTTGGGGGAAAACTTATGTATGATTTAACGACTAAAGAAATTAAAAAATTAATTAACTTGATAAAAAGAATTGATAATTTTAATGGCAAATGGATTGACTTGGATAAAAGTGATCCATTTGATACTTGGACAAATGCGCTGGCTCATGAAGCGATGCAATTTTTATATGATAATAAATTGATAATAGGATTTGACTGGAGTAGTTGGGAAGAAGGAAGGGAATTTTATAGAAATAAAGATGCAAGTAAATATAATAATTTAGACAGAGAATTTATTTTAAAACTTTTAACCGCAATCGCTCGCAATGACAGGTTTTATTCTGGGGCATGGGGTGAATTATTCGAGTCCGGTCAAGCGCAAATATTATTTAAAAAATTATTGGAAACATATAAAAATGGTAAATGATAGGGTATTAAAAATAAAATATTAAAGAAATACTTTGCCAATATACTAGTAGTCAGTAACATCTAAAACTTTACAAAGCATTATTCCCAAATTTTCTCTCGCAAAGACGCATCGAACCTTTGGTTCGCGGACGCGAAGGACGCAAAGTTCCTGTCCGATGACCCATTATTGATCTAAATATATTAGTTTAACTACAAATATTGGAGGAAAAATGATAATCTCACAAACAACAACCTTTGCGCCTTCGCGCCTCTGCGTGAGGTCTTCTTTGTAAATATTTAGCTGTTATAGAGTACTATCGCCTCATGTCATTTTGCCGCATATTGTAAAGCATTTTCTACGATTTCACCAAATGTCTGTTTCATTTCATTTATTATATCTTTACGGAGCAGTTCAAGTTCTTCTCTTGGAGAATAATCTATCAGGAAAAGCTCATACACTTTGATATTCATGGCCTCGGCTAGGCGTTCAAGAACCTTAGAGGCCGGAAATCTTCGGGCTATTTCGATCATGGCAAGGTATTGGGTAGAAATCCCGACCTTTTCCGCCAGTTTTTCCTGTGAAAAACCGCATTTCCGGCGATGATCACGCAAATTTCTCGCCAAAATATCCTGAATAGGTATCGTTTTTTCCATATTTGCCTATGAGTTAATAATATAATCTTTCCCTGCTTTAAAAGCAACAATACAGCAAATAAACAAAATAATTGAGTATTTTAATATTACGAATAACGCTTAAAAACTTCCGTCATTGCCAAATTCACGTTTTCTTTCATGTCTTCCGATAAAAGTTTTAACAATTTCTTATTTTTGCCAATTTCAAGGTTTGTTAAAAAAAGTTCGTTGACTTCCACCCCAAGGGCGCTTACTATTTTTGACAGCATATCCGGCTGGGGGTATTTGATGCCCCGTTCAATATTACTCAAAAAAGGAATGGAAATGTTCGCTTTTTCGGCCAAATTTGCCTGAGAAAGTCCTCTTCTGGCACGAAATATTTTGATATTCTTGCCTAAATTGTCCTTTATCGTCTGCCCGTCCACGTATCCATGTCCCCCCAATATCGAATTTTATTAGACAAAATATTCTTTATATTGACAAAATCCGATAAGAATCATATACTGTAGTCCTTATTGGATTTGGTTAAATTCTAACAATTTTAAGGAGTTTTTAAGGAGGAAAACAAAATGCAAAAACCACGCGCCGTACCGGGTTGGTGTCCTTTTTACGACCAACAAAACGACAAATGTTACTTGGCGGAAACTACGCCTTCGTCAGGCACTCGTGAACAGAAATGCAAGGCGGAAAGGAGCTGTAAGACTTGCGGTAACTATGAAGCATGGGCAAGCGGTAGAAATTATAGGGGGAAGTAGTAGAGATGTATTTGTTTTGTTAAACCGCCGGACGGTTTCGTTGTATGAAGCTAAACTGGTTGTTTATAAAACTGTCCGTTGGACAGAGAAATATTTGACGGCGGGAAAGACTGCAAAAGGAGAAAATGAATGCCATTTTACGTTAAGGATCAAGGCGACAAATTTAGCAGGACTTGTTGTGAAAATTTGAAAGTAGATGGTGAATACTTATCTTGTAGCAAATATAATAGACTACTTGATAAAATGAAAGATATTGGAGGGACTAATGTTTTTAAGAAAGACGGTTATATGTGTCTTAACTACAAAGACTTGAATCGTTTTTGTCCTTTAGAAAAAGAAGAGAAGGAAAAAGCTGAAAGAGAAAGCAGGGAACAAGTTCGTAAAGCAAAGGAGATCGCTGAAAGAGAGGCCGCCGAAAGAGCAGCCGCTGAAAGAGAAGCTGCCAAGAGATTGGCTGCCGAAAAAGAGAGAATCGAAAAGTTACGTAAAGCGGCAGAACAGGGAGATGCCGAGGCGCAGTACGATTTGGGTAAAATTTATCAACATGGTGGATATGCTGGTGTACCGAAAGACGATGCGAAAGCTCTTGAATGGTATTGCAAAGCAGCGGAACAAGGGTATGCTTATGCACAATATGAATCGGGCATTATATATTATGAGGATAAGAATAAGAAGATCAAGAAAAAAGGGAAACAATTAATCCGTAAGGCGGCGGCACAGGGAGTCAAGGAAGCGGAGGATCTTCTTAAAAGAGAGAAAGATAAAAAAGCGAAAGAAACATCAGCTTCAGTAGCGATGGTAATTATTGGCTTTTTAGTAACAGCTTTGATTATTGCTGTTTACCATTTTAGATTCATTTTTGGAGAGGATTATATAGTATTAGTGCAAGGTACAGTAACTATTCTATTTGGTATTGCCGGTGTTATAGTGGGTTTTAGTTTAGGCTATGGAAATAGTGGATTTTTATTTGCTTTATTTGGTGCTCTTCTTGGGGGGGTAATTGGAGTGGGGCTTGTTGGTTATTTATTAGTTGGCTGGCTCTTTTATTTCTTTGCAAAAATAGACATTTTGTGGATAATTATTAATATTGTTATACTTATTCTATCTATAAAAATACTTAAGAAATACTATGGAAGAAAGTCAAGAGCTTCTGTAGCGACGGCAATTATTGGCCTTTTAGTAGCAGTTTTGATTTATTCTATAATTATCAATGTTACACAAATGGGTATTCTTAAATCACAATCAACACAGTCTGTTGAAACTCAACTAGTAGCCACGCAAAAACTCCCTGCACCAGTCGGTTTTGTGTGGATAAACGGCGGAACCTTTACGATGGGCAGTCCCATTTCCGAAAAAAGACGTAATTCTGATGAAGTTAAGCATCAAGTAACGATAAGCTCTTTTTACATGGGGAAGCACGAGGTAACACAAAAAGAATACAAGGATGTGATGGGTACAAATCCAAGCAATTTTCAAGAAGACTATCTGCCGGTTTGGAGTGTAACATGGTTTAATGCGGTAGAATATTGCAATCGTTTGAGCAAACGAGAAGGATTGATTCCAGCATATATAATTAATGGGACAAATGTAGAGTGGAACCAAAACGCAACCGGGTACCGCTTGCCCACTGAGGCAGAATGGGAGTATGCTTGCCGAGCTGGGACAACAACTCCGTTTAACACGGGAAAAAACATCACAACCGAACAAGCGAATTATAATGGCTTAGCTCCGTACAATAAAAAATACAAAGGTGAAAACCGAAAAAAGGCAACCCCTGTAGGGAGTTTTGCGCCTAATTCTTGGGGTTTGTATGATATGCATGGGAACGTGATTGAATGGTGTTGGGACTGGGGCGGTGACTATTTGAGCTTGGCGCAGACTAATCCCACGGGCGCAGTCTATGGGAATGATCGTGTTGCGCGCGGCGGGGGGTGGAAAAGTGTAGGCTCTTCTATCCGTTCGGCCTCTCGTTGGTTTTTCAAACCGAGCATTGGGGTAGAAAGTGTTGGTTTCCGGCTGGCACGAAATTTAAACCCCTAATAATTTGGAGGTGTCTAAAAAAATCTACCGGATGCGCCCGTATGAGCGCACACCGGCTTTTTTAAAGATTTAATATAAGGAGGTTTTTATGAATGAAGATGCTTCAAGGTATATTTTACAAGGGTTTAAGTATCAATTTGATGGTGACCATAATGCGGCTATAAAAGAGTTTAACCGCGCAATAGAGTTGGACCCGAAAAACGATGATGCCTATTTTTTCCGTGGATGTGAATATTTCAATCTTGATGAGTTTGTTAAAGCAATATCAGACTATACGCAAGCCATAACTCTAAACCAAAAAGACAACTACTACCTTAACCGTGGGTATGCGTACATTAAGGAAAAAAAATTCAAAGAAGCACATTCCGATCTGGAAACAGCGTTGCGTTTAAACCCGGATAACAATGAAGCAAAAAATGAGCTGGCTCAGCTTAAGAGTATTGTAGAAAGACTCAAAGAAGCGCATTCCGATCTGGAAACAGCGTTGCGTTTAAACCCGGATAACAATGAGGCAAAAAATGATCTGGCTTGGCTTAAGAGTATTGAGTATTAAGGGGAAATAAAACCTTTATATGGAGTCTATAGAGTAACTAATTTTTGATTTAGTTTTTTTATAAAAACTAATACGGCAGGCGGCGTTCCTGTATTAACGTTAAAATATTTGTAATACGAAGAAAAAAGTATCGTTGATACCTCTTCGTAAGCAAAACTAAGAAAGGAGTGTTTATTATGGGATTTGATTCAGACGGGAAACCAGATTACGAAACATGGTTGAGAATGAAAGAAGGTAATAGTCCATACAGAGAATTGGAAGATGCTATCAATATATCTGTAGAGAATAAGTATAAAGGCACAACGTGCCCTCGGTGTGGAATGATGGGTACGTTGGTTACTAACCATATAATGGAGTGTAAGTATTGTGGGAATAATTGGTCAATTTATTCCTAGTATTAGAAAAATTACCGGATGCGCCCGTATGGGCGCACACCGGCTTTTTTAAAGTATTATTTTTTAAGGAGGTTTTTATGTCTGTTAGTGATTTTATAAATAAAAATATGAATGAGGGTATAGAGAGTTTGAAAATGAAAAAACATGATGAGGCAATTGAAAAATTTCAAGCTGCTTTTAAGGCCGCAGAAGAAGCAAGTCCCGGTTTTTATAAGAATCAGGAGATTTTAAAACTTATCGAAATGGCAGAACAGGAAAAATACTTTTTGGAACAGGCGTCTCAAGCGGCGATAAACGAAGCTGAAGCCGCGGCAAAGGTTTTGGGAATAAAAATTGAAGATATTGACAAGGTAATCGCTGAATACGCCGAAGACCTCAAACGCAATCCGAATGACGATTCCGTAAAAAAAGATATTGTCTTTGCCTATTACATACGGGGCGTAACTTTTACAGCTAAAAGAGAATATGTCAAGGCTATTGATAATTACAGCAACGCTCTAAAATATTCGCCGGATTTTGTTAACGCCTTACGAAGCAGAGGCCAATCGTATTTAGATTACGGTGATTTCGACAATGCTGTCGCAGACTTTGAAAAACTTAACCAACTTAGCCCTGATTGCAAACAATCCCTTGCCAACGCTTATATGCATCGCGGAATTGCGTATTATGAGAAAAAAGATTATAACCATGCGATTTTGGATTTTGAGAAAGCTTTGAAAATCAATCCTAATAACAATACCGTGCGTGAATTTCTTGAAATGGCTAAAGTTGAAAAGGCAAAACAATAATTGCAAAATATTTAAAAGTGGTGTATAATACTAATATGAAAATAATAAAATTCAGAAGAGAATTATGGGCAATTTGGAGAAGGACAAACAATTATGGAAGATCAGCAGGTTAAACCTTTTGACTTTATCAACCAAATAGATATAGCGCATTTATTAATCTTTATATGGAAGGAACATCCGCAGACCATAGCCCTCGTCCTTTCTTTTATGGAACCCGCCAAGTCATCAATAATATTACAAAATATGCCCAACGAAATTCAAAGCGATGTATTGAGGCGTATCATTATGATGAACAAGGTAAGCGCCGAAGTGGTGGGAGATGTTGAACAGGTATTAAAAGAAGAATTGTCAAAATTATCCAGTAGCTATTTTAACTCAGGCGGATTGGAAAGCGCTAAAATGATTATAAATTATATTGACAGCGCTTCTGAAAAACATATTATTGAGGCTCTGGAAGACGAAGATCCTGAATTAGCTGAAGAAATTAAAAAGCGGTTGTTCGTATTCGAAGACATTGTAAAGCTTGACGACCGCTCCGTTCAAAAAGTGATGCGTGAGGTAGACTCACAGGAGTTGGCAAAGGCGCTTAAAGGCGTGAATTCCGAAGTTCGGGACAAGTTTTTCAGAAATATGACCAAACGCGCCGCCGCTATGCTTAAAGAAGATATGGATTACATGGGACCAATACGGTTAAAAGATGTAGAAGAAGCCCAAAAGAAAATAATATATATTATCCGTTATCTGGAAGAGAGAGACGAGATCGTAATAGCCCGTGCGGAAGATAAATTAATAGTAGGAGAATGTATAAAAACTGAATTTGAATGGGAAAATCTTATTTCAATTGGCGATGATGATATTAGCAGAATAATAGCGGAAGCGGATTATCCAACTTTGCTTAAATCCTTAAAATTGACCAGTCTTGAAATAATAAAAAAAATCACAAAAAATATGGGATTTTTTAAAAGCTTAAAGCTAAGGCGGGATATACGGAGATTGAAAAACGTCAGCGTAAATGACGTGAAGGACGCTCAAAATAAGATTATATCAATATTCTTAAACCTGTCAGACTCCGAAAATGCAGAGACTAAGGCTGACAATATGGAGAATGATAATGACTGAAGTTTTAACTAGTGATGAAATAGATCAATTACTTACAGCGATAAATGCCGAATATACTAAACCTGATAATTCCAAGCCGGTGGATAAAACCAGAAAAATTAAAATTTACGATTTCAAACGGCCTGATAGATTTTTAAAAGAACAAATTTGGTGCATGAGCGTCGCGCATGAAACTTTTGCCAATTTAGCTTCCGCAAGCCTTTCGGCTATGTTGCAGAGTAAAGTCCAAGTTCACGTAGCCTCGGTTGATCAGCTTACCTATGAAGAGTTTATCCGCTCCGTTCCAACCCCCACGACTATGACTGTTATCAACATGGAACCGCTTAATGGCAGCGCTGTTTTGGAAATAGACCCTGCAATTGCTTTTTCTATCTTTGATCTGTTACTCGGCGGTAGTGGCGAAGGAACCAGACATCAACATGAATTAACCCGCATTGAAAAAACTGTAATAAAAAGAGCCGCAACCCGGCTATTAGATAATTTAAAAGAGACATGGGCTAAAATTATTGATCTTCAGCCTCAACTTGTTTACATAGAAACAAACCCGCAGTTTGTACAGATTGTTCATCCAACAGAAATGGTCATTCTTATAACTTTGGAAACCAAAGTGGGCGATATTGAAGGAATGATAAATATCGCTTATCCGTACCCCGTTATAAAAGGAGTGCTGGATAATTTAACTGCGGCATATCAGTATGGCGCCCAAGCGACCTCAATTAAGAAATATACATTGATTAATCGGGAATATATCCCAGTCAAGATGACTGCCGAATTATTTAATCGAAATTTCCCAATTAGTGAAATCACCGAATGGAAAGAAGAAAAGGTTATTTTGCCATTGCGCCGTCTTGCCTCAAATAATTGTTATTTATGTATTAACGGCAAGCGGTTATGGCAATGCGAAATTTTAAAAGAAGACAAACTGTTTCCTAAACAAATAAAAATTATCGAAGCGGTAAAAAATCCATTCGGAACGGAGAGAAAAAAAATGGAAATAAATAAAAACAATCAAACTGTAACGGATGTTTTGGCAATGGCGGAGATAAAAATCTCTGTTGAACTTGGATCAGCTTACAAGTCCTTAAAAGAAATACTTGAAATAAACAAGGGAACCATTATTGAGCTTGACACGCTAACTGGAGAACCCTTAGACGTGACCGCCAATGGAGTCCTTATCGCAAAGGGAGAAGTCGTGGTTATAGATGAGAACTTTGGAGTAAGAATCACAGATATTCTTGGTTCACCTGAAAAAACTGAGGAATAAGGTTGCATTAATTATTTTACTTTAAAATTTTTGTATTCAGTCTTCCATAAAACATAAGAAATAAGTAAGAGAAGATGACTTCTTCACTTTTTCCTTTTATACTGGTAAGATATAACCGTAATGAATGACAGCTCTGAGTTGCCTCGCCTTAAAGAAAAATCCCTTGCTCTTGCTTCTGCTTTATTCCCCCATGAACAATGGATACCCAAAGAAGACAATATTTGGGTAGCTAAAAGCCGCCTTGTTGAAGAAAAAAAAGAACCAAAAAAATGGGTAAGAGAGATGTCCCAAGTACGGATTTTAACCGGCAGGGGAAGCGTGGCGTATTTTTTACCGGAAAAGTTTATGCAGGGGGAAAGCGGGAATATGTGTGCTGATTTGGTACTAAACGGGGAAGTTGTGGAAATGAAGACCATATCAGGTACCAGAACGACTTTGGGCGGTAAATTTAAGCATGGATACAAACAAGGCGCATTATTAGTAAAAAACTGTACTCTTACTAGAAAACACTCAGTGTTTATTAGATTGTTGTCTGATATATCTATTGGAAGTGTTAAAGCAAAAATAGCGGGGGAACTGAAATACCGGCATGATGAAGGGGCGTTAATCTGCTTTTTCGAGAAAACCGGAGAGCTATACACATGGTCTTATGAGGAACTGCGAGCAATAATAGGCCATTAACTACAAAAAAAATCGCCCGGTTCCACGAAGCGAAACCGGGTTCGGCAAATGAGGCTATTTCGGGCTTTCAGCCCACCGCCGCCTCATTCAGTGGCGGTCCCTCGGACAAAGTCCGGCGGGGATAGTTTGAATATAGCCTGTTTTTAGCTGACTGTCAACTAAAAAATGACCTTTAATCCTCATTGCTAATTCCCACCAAGAGGCAATTGAAAAATTTCAAGCTGCTTTTAAGGCTACCGAAGAAGCAAGTCCTGGTTTTCCTAAAAATAAGGAAATTTTAGAACTTATCGAAATGGCAAAACAATAAATGTAAAATATTTATGGAACCTGTAAAAGATTTAGTCAGCGTTTGTGATAATAGATTAGGTAACAATTAACACATTCTCTTCCCCCTTTGTGTCCTTTGTGTGAAAATTTTTAGAAAAAATACTTGACAAAAATACTACTTTTTAATAATATTTACCCAGGATAAACAAAGGCGTTTATCGGTAGCTGGTTTTGTCCATTTTACCGGTGAGCGCTTTTTTTATAAGCAAATCACCTATAACAGGAATTTTATTTTTTGGAGGAAATTAAGATGAAAGACATTCCAAGTCTATTTGGCAGTATGGTTTTTAACGAAACTGTCATGAGGGACAGGCTTCCTAAGGATGTGTTTAAGGCATTAAAAAAGACAATGTCAAAAGGCACGCATTTGGAGCTTGATATTGCCAATGTTGTCGCCAACGCTATGAAAAACTGGGCGGTTGAAAACGGCGCAACCCATTTTACGCACTGGTTCCAGCCCATGACCGGCACGACGGCGGAAAAGCATGACAGCTTTATTTCGCCGACAAACGACGGGAAAATCATCATGGAGTTTTCGGGGAAAGAGCTTGTCCGCGGCGAGCCGGACGCGTCAAGTTTCCCATCGGGCGGCATACGCGCCACTTTCGAGGCAAGGGGCTACACCGTTTGGGATGTAACTTCTTTCGCGTTCATCAAAGACGGGACTTTGTGCATCCCAACAGCGTTCTGTTCGTACTCGGGCGAAGCGCTTGACAAGAAGACTCCCCTGCTCCGTTCAATGGAAGCGATCAGCAAACAGGCAATCCGCGTTCTTAAGCTATTTGGCGACACGACCGCGCAGCGCGTCCTTACAACCGTCGGTCCCGAGCAGGAATATTTCCTTATCGATAAAGAAGTATTTCTTAAACGCCCCGATCTGATTTACACAGGCAGAACTCTGTTCGGCGCAAAACCGCCAAAAGGTCAGGAGCTTGAGGATCATTATTTTGGCACCATCAAACCGCGCGTATCAGCTTTTATGAAGGAGCTTGACGAAGAACTCTGGAAACTTGGCGTGTACGCGAAAACAAAGCACAACGAAGTCGCTCCCGCCCAGCACGAGCTTGCGCCAATCTTCACAACGACAAATATCGCTACAGACCACAACCAGTTGACGATGGAACTGATGAAAAGCATCGCGGACAGGCATGACCTTGTTTGTCTGCTTCACGAAAAACCGTTTGCCGGAGTGAACGGAAGCGGTAAGCATAACAACTGGTCAATCAGTACCGACACCGGCATAAACCTGCTTGAGCCGGGCGATACGCCGAATGATAACGCGCAGTTCCTTTTGTTCTTAGTAGCGGTCATTAAGGCTGTGGACGAGTATCAGGACGTACTGAGGGTTTCTGTCGCGAGCGCTGGAAACGATCACAGACTCGGCGCTAACGAGGCGCCTCCCGCTATCGTTTCCATGTTCCTCGGCGAAGAACTGACTGAAATTATCGAAGCTATTGAATCAGGCAAAGGTTATAAAAACAAAGAAAAACTCGACATGGAAATCGGCGTATCAGTCTTGCCGCACTTCCCCAAGGACACGACAGACCGCAACCGCACATCGCCCTTCGCGTTTACCGGCAACAAGTTTGAGTTCCGTATGGTTGGCTCGTCATTCTCAATTGGCGGACCAAATATCGTATTAAACACAATTGTCGCCGAGACTTTAAGCCAGTTCGCGGATTCTCTTGAGAAGTCGAAGAACTTTAAGGGAGACCTTGCGGCGTTGATAAAGAAAACAATCAGCGAACACAAGCGGATCGTTTTTAACGGCAACAACTACGCGGAAGAATGGGTAGTCGAGGCGACGAAGCGCGGATTGTCCAATCTGAAAACCACAGTTGAAGCGCTTCCCGCGTTTATTTCCAAAAAGAGCATAGAGTTGTTTACCAAGCACCATGTTTTTACCGAAGTGGAAATTCACTCGCGGTATGAAATACTTATGGAAGCGTATTGCAAAACTATCCATATTGAGGCGCTTGCTATGGTGGATATGGTCAAGGGAGATATTTTCCCCGCCAGCGTAGACTACCAAAATGATTTATTAAAGCTTCTTCAGAAAAAGAAAGCGTTGGGTTACTATGATTCTTCGCTGGAGGAAAATTTGATAACTAACATTTCAAAACTATCCGCCAGTCTGCTTAACAAATTAACGACGCTTGAAAAAGCGATTTTGGAAACTAAAGAAGAACGCGGTATTGCGGACCAGGCGAATTTCTACCGTGAGAAAGTTTTCGCGGCAATGGTGGAACTTAGGATTGACGTAGACGGGCTTGAAACGATTGTGGCGAAAAAATATTGGCCGTACCCGAATTACGGCGAGATACTTTACAGCGTTGTGTAAGCATGTGTAAGCGACATTAAAACGTCGCTTACACACACGCTAAACGACATTAAAACGTCGTTTAGCGTAGCGGTTTACGGGCGGCGTAGCCGCCCTACATTCCGCCGTTGGCGGAACGTCGTAAACCGCCATTGGGGATTATTTTTTATTTTTGCACACAAAGGCGTGTGTTTTTATAGCACATGCCTTAATTTTTTGTTAGGAGGATTTTATGGAGTCAATTTTTTCTTCAGTTGACACAATGTGGGTACTCATAGCAGCCGCTCTTGTATTCTTTATGCAGGCTGGTTTCGCTATGGTAGAAACGGGCTTTACGCGGGCCAAAAACGCCGGAAATATCGTCATGAAAAACTTGATGGATTTCTGTATCGGCACCCCAACCTACTGGCTGGTCGGGTTTGGGATAATGTTTGGAACCGGTAAAGTTATCGGCAGCATCGACTTTATGGTCAGAGGCGATTATGCCGCGGCTTTGGATTTATCATTTCCAACGCCTGCTTTACTGATCTTTCAGACGGTATTCTGCGCGACAGCGGCAACAATCGTCTCTGGAGCGATGGCGGAGCGGACAAAGTTTTCGGCTTACTGTATTTACAGCTTCCTCATCAGCGCCGTGATTTATCCCATCTCAGGCCACTGGATATGGGGCGGCGGCTGGCTTGCGGATCTCGGCTTTCATGACTTTGCCGGTTCTACCGCGGTACACATGGTCGGCGGCATAGCGTCATTGGTCGGCGCGGCGATTGTCGGTCCCCGTATCGGCAAGTATTCAGAAAAAGGCGAGTCGCGCGCGATTCCCGGACACAGCCTGACGCTCGGCGCTCTTGGCGTTTTCATTCTCTGGTTCTGTTGGTTCGGATTTAACGGCGGTTCTACCGTTTCCATGACAGACGATAATATCGTGTCAGCCGCCAGTATCTTCGTTACGACAAACTTGGCAGCAGCGACTGCGGCGGTCTTTACCATGTTCATTACATGGATCCGCTACAAAAAGCCTGATGTATCTATGACACTGAACGGCGCCCTTGCCGGTCTTGTGGCGATTACCGCGGGGTGTGACGCGGTATCTCCGTTCGGCGCGTTCTGCATCGGCATCGCGGCGGCGTTTGTTATCGTATTCGGCATAGAGTTCGTTGACAAAATATTAAAGGTTGACGATCCTGTCGGAGCAATCGGAGTACACGGTCTTGCCGGAGCGGCAGGAACAATTCTTACCGGCTTTTTCGCGCTTGACGGCGGACTGTTTTACGGCGGCGGATGGGCGATGGTTGGAATTCAATGCCTTGGCGTTGTTTCAGTAGCCGCGTGGGTTGGAATAACCATGTGCATCATCTTTACGATAATCAAGAAAACAATCGGACTGCGCGTTGCGCCAGCCGAAGAAATTGCCGGTATGGATATTACCGAACACAACATCGAAAGCAGCTATGCGGACTTCATGATTGCTACGGCAGTAGCAACGGATTCCGCATCCAGCGCTGAAGCAGTTCCCGCTAGCGTGGCAATTCCTGTTGTAAACAACTCAAAGCCCGGCGCGAAGATGACAAAAATTACAATCATTACCAATCAGAACAAACTTACAAGGCTTCATACCGCGCTTGACAGCATCGGCATTACAGGCCTTACGGTTACCAACGTTCTCGGTCATGGTATGCAAAAAGGCCATACCGAATATTACCGCGGCGCTCCTGTAACCATTAAACTGCTTCCCAAAGTTCAAATTGACATAATCGTATGTAAAATACCGCCGCAAACAGTAATAGACACAGTGAAAAAGGTATTGTATACGGGCAATATTGGCGACGGCAAAATATTCGTTTCGGATATTGAAAATGTCGTTAAAGTACGCACGGGAGAGCAAGGATACGACGCTCTGCAAGATAATGAATAAAAAACTGTTTGTAAACTATTGCTGATTATATTAGTAATAAAAAAGCGGCTGGAGTTTCCAGCCGTTTTTTTTTACAAGTATAGGCGCGTAAACGCCATTTCAATGCCGCTTACAACAAATCATTCTTTCTTTCAGAAAAGCGGCCACAGTCATTCTGCTAACGCCGTATATCCTGCCTATCGCAGATTTTGAAAACTGCCTTTCAAGAAGTAATTTTATATCCTGCTCACGTCCGGAAAGTTTTACACATGAAGATTTCTTGCCGTAAGGCCTGCCCAAAATTTTGCCTTCGGCGCGTTTACGCGCAAGAGCTTCCTTTGTTCTTTGAGAGAGCAACTCACGTTCAATTTCAGCCGACAAGCTGAAGGCAAACGCCAAAACTTTTGATTGGATGTTGTCACCTAACCTGTAATTGTCTTTTATTGTCTATATTCTTACTTCATTCATCATTAACTGGTTAAGTATCGACATGATCATAAAGAGATTTCTTCCAAGCCTTGATAATTCCGAACAGATAATTAAGTCGCCTGACTTTACCTCTTCAAGAAGCGAACCCAAGCGCCGCTTGTCTAGCGTTTTACATCCGCTTATTGTTTCTTCAATCCATTCATCAATTATTAAATTGTTTTTTGAGCAAAACCGTTCTATCTCAAACCGTTGATTATCAACCGTTTGTTTGTCAGTGCTGACTCTAATATAGCCATATGTCATCGCTATACCTCCAAATTATTATTATGACCGCATAAAAAGGTCTTTTTACTTATCGTCTAAAAAGCAGTTCATATGACGCTTTTTCGATTTGTATGGGAAACAGGCGCATTAAATATCAATTTCTGTTCCAACAATCGCAATAAAAAGAATAAATGATACCACGCGTTATGCCGATAATAAAATGGGGGTGTACCATTAAAAAGCTGCCAATTTTTATTTATGCGTTGTTAATAACAATGTCACTGTACGCGCAGGAAGAAGTAACCGTAAAATTACAAGACTTTACATGGGGAACAAGCATTGAAGCGTTTAAGGCTAAAATGGGCAATCCTGTTCATGTTGAAACGTCAAACGGTTTTCAATCGTTAATTTACAAAGATATATCCGTAGCGGGATATCGCGCGTATATGGTCGTGTATTTTTCCAAAAATGGACTGGAAGGCGGAGCTTATTATTTTGACACTAATAATCTGGAAGAATTGATGAAATGCTATACCGCCGTACAAGATGATCTTATAACGCTGTACGGTTCTACTCCGCCGTCTGCGGGACGTTTAGAAAGATTACTTAACGAGATGCGGACCTATGAATCTTGTTGGGAATTGCCAAGCGGATATATTCACTTAAAAGTCAACACGCGCAAAAGTGATCCTGTTACTCTTTGGATTTCATTCCCTACGCTTACAAAAATTTTAGACGGTAATTCATAGGGAAAATTCTACCACGAACTACTACATGATGTATGCCCAAGGAATTTATTTAGTACAGTCAGGGCAGGCTGCACTCAAGGAATTATTAGGCATACATCTTCAAGCAGTATTAGCAATGAGCAATTAACAATTAGCAATAGACACTACCCGTAGTGTTTAAATTTCGCATAACGGCACTACTAGTCTGTAACAACTAAATGTTTACAAAAAGACCTCTCGCAGAGGCGCAGAGGCGCAAAGGTTGTTGTTCGTAGGATCGTCGTTTTTCCTTTAAGATTTGTTGTTAAAATTATATATATTGATCAATAATGAGGCATCGAACAGGAACTTCGCGTCCTTTGCGTCCTCTGCGTCTTTGCGAGAGAAAATTTGAGAATAATGTTTTGTAAAGTTTTAGATGTTACTGACTACTATGAAAAAGTGGTGTCGGTTACTCCTGCGCTACCTTTTTTGCTTGACCGAAATCGAAAATATTTTTTTTTAAAGTTAAATTAAAAAGACCACCGCTACATATAGCGGTGGTCGGCTGTTATGGTACACTATGGAATTTGGGTGTCAGTAACCCGTGCGCTTTCTTTAAAAACTATCAGCCGTTACACCTCCAACAGTGAATGTACCATCATCAGATTTATATACATTTGGTCCATTTGGTGCTGTGTTGCTGTGAATATTAGCTTTCACTTGTTCATTTAATACACTGAAAGTTCCTCCGATATTAATATATACACCACCACCATAATTACCAGCAGAATTGTTTGATATTTCTCCTCCATTCATGATGAACACAGAACCGACATTGCCAACAATAGACACTCCACCACCCGTGTTGCCTGATGTATTGTTTTTAATTGAAGCATTGCCACTCATCGTAAGCGTAACATAGTTTAACATCCATATACCGCCACTCCTTACATTTCCAGTTGAACTATTACCAGAAATTTCCGCATTATCTTTTATCGTTATAGTTACAGAAGCTCCAGATGAATCACCAGAAGCATACATACAACCACGAATACCATTACCAGTAAGTTTAGAATTTCCTTCCAAATCAAGACTGCCACCGAATAATACTCTAATTAATGGGTTATCATTATCCATTTTTCCTTCCAATGTTATGAAGCCGTTAATTATTAATTTCGAGCTACGAGCGTTACTAGCATCTTCCCCCCCAACACTAAAAAGGGCTCCATTACTCCCAAGAGTGATTTTTCTTTCAGTATTTCCATCACTTGTTATTGTAAGTGTAGTATCATCCTGATTAAGTGTTTGTGGAGCGACACTACTTAAATCTTCACCAATAACAAGTGTGTATTCACTTCCACTATTTGTATTTACATAAGAAACAGCTTTTTCAACAATGTTATTTCCAGTTTCATTTGTTAAATCAATAGATGTTGGAGTTATCCATTTTGCCTTTAGGGTAACATTGGCTGTAACTATATCTGTAGTAAAGTTCCATGCAGAATTGTCAATTTTTTGCCATTCAACAAAAGTACAAGTAGTTGGTGGAGTTCCTGCATATAATCCAATTGGTGAATATATTTTAATTGGGTCTGTTGGTTTATTTACAGTACCACCTTCTACTACGGTTTGTGTAGTATTAGCGGTTCCATTGTCTGCGTTAAAAGTTACAATGTAGGTCTTAATAGTATAAGTCGCCGTCATCACCGCGCTGTTGGTCATGCCTTCTTTAACCGCTACCGCTTTCAATGTCAGCTTGCCCGCCGTTATGACGGGCTTGGCGCTGTCGCTGTAGAGGGTGCTTGCCGTGCTTGGCTCCGTCCCGTTCTGAGTGTAGTAAATCGCCGCACCTGCGGTTGCGCTTGCAAGGGTGATTGCCGTGTCGTTTGCGACTACTCCGCTTGCGGGCGTTGCGGTCGGCGTGGCGGCTGTCTGCGGCGGCGTTAGCGTGTAAGTTTCCGTCATTACCGCGCTGTTGGTCATGCCTTCTTTGACGGCTACCGCTTTCAATGTCAGCTTGCCCGCCGTTATGACCGGCTTGGCGCTGTCGCTGTAGAGGGCGCTTGCCGTGCTTGGCTCCGTCCCGTCCTGAGTGTAGTATATCGCCGCCCCTGCGGTCGTGGTTGCAAGGGTGATTGCCGTGTTGTTTGAGACTTCCCCGCTTGCGGGTGTTGCGGTCGGCGTGGTAACGGTGTTAGGCTGCGGGTTATTGACAGTAACGGTACACGTTGCCGTCTTGCCGCCGTCCTGTGTTTTTACGGTGATGTTCCCGCTTCCGGCTGTTTGGGCTTTTACTTTTCCGTTTAACACCGAAACGACCGATGGCGCGCTTGACGACCATTCAACGTTCTGGTTAGTGGCGTTGCTCGGCGCGACGGTGGCGGTTAACGTTATTTCATCGCCTACGGTCATAGTAAGGGCGGTCTCATTTAATGTGACGCTTGCCACTTTAACCGTTGAATCGGGTTCTTTACAAGCGGTTAAACCGCCGATAACGCCTAGAATGGCTATAATAGCCGCCAAGGTCATTAATTTCCGTGTTTTCATACGAATTTCTCCTTTTTTTGTTGTTTTATATGAAAAAGCCTTACTATAAGACTTATTTCCGAGGATATTGGGAAAATAGAGTTTAAATTTCGTTGTTTTTTTACTTTTAGGCTGGTATGGAATGGGGGGGGGGGGGGGGGGGGCAAATAACCACCCCGCCCCCAGCGGCGGGCGGAGCACCAAAAAAAAAACCCCCCGCCCCCGACACCCACCCCC
>NZ_BDHE01000006.1:0-72686 GCF_054786175.1 Treponema sp. R8-4-B8 | reverse complement strand
CCGCCATACATATAGAAGTATTGGAAAGCAAAATATCTATATCAGTGCGTAACCGGTTATTATTATCATAGATTGGAACGCGGTTAAATATCCGTTTAAGATTGTAATTATACGCGTCAAACTTCTCGCTCAAATGAGGCGCAAAAAGGGTTTCCACCAAATCTCCCATAGATTGGTTAAGCCCGCCGACGTTGGCGGTTACACGGTCAACTTTTTCGCCCAATTTGTCGATTCGCTCACGAGTTTCCATTAAAGCCGCCCAAACAGTGGGAAAGTCAAGAGTTTTTCCCCATTCTGCCGCTTCTTGAACTGTCATTTCTGCCATAGGATACCTCCAAACATAGGATTTTTCTATTATATAGTATTTGTAAGAAGAATACAAATGAGTTATAAAAGAAAGATTGGATAGTACCCTATCCTAACAATTTGAGGGCGTTTTTAAGGGTAATATCTATTCTTTGGGCATACATCGAGTAGAGGGGAGAGGTAGTCACGGAAGAGGTTTTAAAAAGCCGTGAAAAGTAGTATAATAACCTATGGAACCGGAATTCATCTTTCGTGATACAGCTTTTACGCATGGTCTTACAGAGGCAGAAGAAATTTTATCACTTATTTGAAGGGGGAGAACAGTCACGACAGATATAGAAAAGCGAACTGGAATGACCGATACCGAATGTGAGTATTGGGACAAACACATTATTGATAACACGGTTGAACCCGGACCAAATCTATTAAAACTATGTATAAAACCCGGTTTTGTCAATAAATCCCTAAAATTAAGCGAACTGGATAAAGATGTTTTTTCATATTTGTGTGTACAGGCGGAGAAATCTCATAAAAGCCACACACAGGTAATTAACGATCTAGTCCATGAAAAACTGGCTGTCGGCGCATAATCCAATGCAAAGCCTTAATTTGGGTAAAATGCTAATGTGCCCTTGAAAACAAAGTAAAGAGCATAAAATTAAAAAACAGGAGTTTTATTTGAGTACTGTAAGAACGAAAATTACGATAAAAAACGCCGGTGATGTTAATTCCGAAGAATTTCACACAAAGAACACAGAGAAAGAGAAGAGCACAAAGAAGAAAAGAGGGGGTTGTTATCTAAAGACAATATATGGAGAATTCACGATAGTATAACGGACAAAAACCTCTGATTCCCCTTTGTGATCTTTGTCCCTTAGTGATCTTAGTGTGTAGTCTTTGGGAAAAATTATGGAAAAAGATAATTCTCCGCAGACGGCGGCTTCGCTTGTAAAGCATGGGTCGGCGCTTTCACTCCTCACGCTAATTTCACGCATCCTCGGACTTCTCAGGGAAATGACAAAGGCTCGCTTCCTCGGCACTACCGCCCTCTCCGACGCTTTTTCCGTAGCGTTCTTGCTGCCTAACCTTTTTCGCCGTCTTTTTGCCGAAGGTTCAATCTCTGTCGCTTTTATTCCCACATTTAAGGAGTATATGCTTGAAGGCGACAAGGAAAAAACACGGGAGTTTTTTTCGTGCGTGTTTACGTTTCTTACATTTATCGTAACATTAATGGTAATGGCGGGAATACTTGCCGCTCCCCTGCTTGTCCGTATTTTTGGAATAGAAGAATTTGACGAGACTGTTTTTCTAACAAGAGTGATGTTTCCGTTTCTTGGATTTATTTCTTTGGCGGCATTGTTTCAGGGGGTGTTAAACAGCCTTCACATTTTTACTCCGTCTGGGCTTGCGCCGATTTTATTAAACATTGTTACAATTCTTTGCACTTATGCTTTGAGTCCCTTTACAAAAAATCCCGCCCGGGCAATGGCGGTTGGCATCCTAATCGGCGGATTTCTTGAAGCGGCGATTCAGTTTCCGTTTGTTTTAAAAAAAGGGTATAAGTTTTTTATTACGGGAATTAAACGAGCAATTGACAATCCGGGTACGCAGAAAGTGCTTAGATTGATCAGTCCCACAGTAATTGGCATGGCGGCGTATCAAATTAACGATTTAGTTTCAACCGCGTTGGGAGGGAGAGCGGGGGAAGGAGTCGTGTCGAGCCTTCAGTATTCTTTGCGGCTCCAGGAATTATTTTTAGGGGTATTTGCCGTGTCTATTGGGACGGTGCTTCTGCCGAACCTCACCGAATACGCAAAAACTTCTCAATGGGATATTTACAATAAGCGATTGATTTCTTCTATTAACATAATCGCTTTAATAGCGATACCTGTAACATTGTTCTCTCTTGTAGAAGGTCAGAGTTTAATCCGCCTTCTTTTCCAAAGCCACAGTTTTGATGAAACTTCCGTTACTCTAACTCTCGCGGCATTTACCTTCCACATGCCGGGACTTTTATTTATAGCGCTTAACAGAATCATAGCTCCGGCTTTTTACGCTCAAAGCAATACCGTCTCTCCTACCATCGCGGGAATTATTTCGATGGTTGTAAACATTATCCTTGCCGCGGTTTTATCCATGCCCTTCAAGGGCGCTGGCATCGCGTTTGCCCTGTCTTTCGCAAGCGCGATTAACACAATTTTACTCGTGATTTTTCTTGGAAAAAACCCCAACATCAAATTGGGCGCCGTAACAGGTTCGGCTTTACTTTACACATTAAAAATGCTGATACTCTCCGCTATCGCCGCCGTTCCAATTTATTTCCTCTCCCCTGTGTTACGTGATATTTGCGCCGGGCATGGGCGTATTATCAGTTACGGCATACCTTTAGTATTAAACGCGGTGATTTATCTGCTTTTAGGCGTTTTTCTTCTTGCGCTTGTAAAGGACGAAAATTTATCGGGCTTACTTAAAATGATTAGGAAAAAGTGATATGCTGACAAATATAAAATACCGTAACCTTCCGATTGTAGTTCTCGCCGGCCGCCCCAATGTGGGAAAGTCAACGCTTTTTAACCGACTGCTTCACAAACGCAGGGCAATTACCGACCCTACGCCCGGCGTTACGCGCGATCCCGTAGAAGCGGATTGTTTTATCAATGAAAAACCTCTGCGCCTTATTGACACAGGCGGCTTTAAGCTTGCGGATTGCAATGAGCTTGACAAACTGGTAGTTGAAAGAACTCTTGAAACAATAAAAAAAGCCGACCTTGTTGTCTTGCTGCTCGAAGCGGGAGAAATAACAAGTGAGGACGAAGAGCTTATAAACATTTTGCGTCCGTACCGGAAAAAATTAATTGTAACGGTAAACAAAACCGAGGGCGGCAGACACGAGGCTGACGCGTGGAATGTCCTCACCTTTGGCTTTGAAAAAGTTTTAATGATTTCCGCCGAGCATGGCGACAACATCGGGGAACTTCAACAGGAAATTTTAAAGCGACTTGATTTTTCCAAAGTGGAAGAAGAACAGGAAGAAAAAGTTATAAAAATCGCGCTACTCGGCAAGCCCAACACAGGCAAGTCTACACTGTCCAATAGGCTGACAGGAGCAAACGCTTCTATTGTAAGCGAAATTCCCGGCACTACAAGGGACACTGTTGAGGGGCGTTTCAGTTGGAAATCGCATAAGTTTATTATCATGGATACCGCAGGCATAAGACGAAAAGCAAAGGTGAATGAAAATATCGAGTACTATTCCGTAAACCGCGCCATTAAAACAATCAGCGACGCTGATATTGTCATACTGATGATTGACGCAGTAGAGGGGCTATCAGACCAAGACAAAAAAATAGCCGCTCTTGCTCATGACAAGGGCAGGGGTATAATTATGGCGCTTAACAAATGGGATATGATGCCCCAACAAAAAAACACATTTAAGGACGCTGAAGAAAAAATACATTTTCAGTTTGGTCAAATGGAATATGCGCCGGTAATACCTGTCAGCGCGAAGGACGGCTCTGGCGTTGATAAATTGCTAAATACGGCGGTAAAAATGTACGGTCAGCTTAATCTGCAAATAGGAACGTCACAGCTTAATCAGGCGTTGGAAAAGTGGCTGCAGGAATATCCGCCGCCGACAGGGCCGCGAACATATTTCAAAATTAAGTACGCCGTGCAAAAATCGGCTAACCCCGTACAATTCATTTTTTTTGTTTCCCGTATTCAAGCTGTAAGCGACTCTTATATTTCGTATTTACGTAACAAAATACGCAAAGATTTGGGCTTCTCTCTCATTCCCGTATTACTTGAAATTAAAAGTTCTGCGCCAAAAGACAGGAAAAAAGGCAATTGACACATTCGCTCTTTACAGTCAATATTAACCATGAACCTTGCAAATAAATTGTCATTTTTCCGCATTATCCTAGCCCCAGTGTTTTTTGTCATTTATCTTTTACCCCACTTTTTTCCTTCGCTGTTCGTGAACGGAGCGGCATGGACAGTGCCTGTAATTTGGATAATTGCTATCGTCTCTGAAATAACGGATTATTTCGACGGCTTTGCCGCGCGTAAACTCAATCTGACGAGCGACTTTGGAAAATTTTTAGACCCATTTGCCGACACGCTTACGCAGATCACTTTTTTCCTTTGTTTTATAATTGAGGGTATTTTTCCCGCCGGTATTTTGGCAGCATTTTTATTTTTACTGGTTGTTTACCGCGAGTTTGCAATCATGTTCCTTCGCAACCTGATGGCGAAAAAAGGTATTGCTATGGGCGCGCGTATGGGCGGAAAAATAAAAACCGTTTCTTATATTTCATCGGGGGCCATCGCGCTTTTAGCCTCAAGTCTTGAACGGTTGGATATATGTAAATCGATTTTGCCGTATATTAAGATATGCGCGCTTGTTGGCTTTGCTATTTCTGTAATTATCGCGATAATTTCATTTTTTGATTATCTGATAATTTATAAAAAAACAGCGGACGTAAATGTACAATGACTGATGCCGATCTTTTGGATAAAATCAATTCAAAACACACGGCGGAAATTTTTGGCGAACTTTACGGAGAGCGTGAGATTGACGCCGCAAGACAGCGTTATGTGTCATTAATAACGGGAATACAAAATGACAAAGCGGAGTTTTGCGGCAGTCAGGAAAAACTGCGAGTTTTCAGCGCTCCCGGAAGAACTGAACTTGCCGGTAATCACACGGACCACAACCGAGGAAAAGTATTAGCCGCCTCCATTCAACTTGATAATGTCGCCATTGTTCAGAAACGAGACGATAATACTGTATTCTTTCGCTCGACAGGTTTCCATGACATAAAAATTAATTTGACGGATAAAAACGGCTCTCCTGATTTACAGCCAAAGCCCGAAGAAAAGGGAACGACGGCTGCGCTCATCAGGGGAATAGCCGCTGAATTATCCAAGCGCGGCTGTAAAACAGGCGGCTTTTCAGCTAACGCTAACTCTACCGTACTTATAGGTTCGGGATTATCGTCATCGGCGGCGCTTGAAACTCTTTTATGCCGCATCTTCGACTCTCTTTACGGTGAGGGAAAACTTAGCGCGTTGGAAACCGCGCAGATTGGCCAAATAGCGGAAAATGTTCACTTTGGAAAACCATGCGGTTTGATGGATCAGGCGGCGAGCGCCACAGGCGGCGCTGTCGCGATTGATTTTGCCGATGTTTCACGCCCTACAGTAAAGCAAATCAATTTTGATCCCGCCGCTGCAGGATACGCTCTTTGCGTAGTAAACACAGGCGGCAGTCATGCCGACCTTACCGCCGATTACGCTTCCATTCCTGCGGAAATGAAATCCGTCGCCGCGTTTTTCGGCAAATCCGTATTAAGCGAACTTGAAAAAGAAACCGTCCTTTCCCGCGCCGCCGAAGCGCGAAAGTCATTGGGAGACAGGGCGTTTTTACGCGCCATTCACTTTTTTAATGAAAACGAAAGGGTGGACGCAATGACCGCGATTTTACAGGAAATGGAAAAGACCACAACAGCCGCCGAAAAACAACGGTTGTTAAGCCTATATTTAGATTTGGTCAATGAATCGGGCGATTCCTCATGGGAATTTTTACAGAACGTATTCTCCCCTACCCGCCCCAAAGATCAAGGCATAGCCTGTGCTCTCGCGCTGACAAAAGATTTTTTCCGCAAGCAAAAACTGCGCGGCGCATGCAGGGTCCACGGCGGCGGTTTCGCCGGAACCATTCAAGCTTATGTTCCCCTAGACGCAATGAACGCCTACCGCGCATATATCGAAGCGGTCTTTGGCGCGGGATCATTGACAGTACTGCGGATAAGGCCGAGGGGCGCGGTTGAGTTGGAGTTTTAAAGAGCGGACAGATCGAGTTGAATATATAGGCAATTAATTGGTATAATTGAAAAAGATTCGCCAGGATGGCTCAGATGGCAGAGCGGCGCACTCGTAATGCGCAGGTCCCGGGTTCGATTCCCGGTTCTGGCTGGAAAATTTTTCACGTTCAAGAATTTATGCAGAGATGATTTTGGATATTTATAATGAGATTATGGACTATACAAGCTCAGGAAGCTTATAAACAGTTAAGAAAGAACGGCGTTTTACACGCAAGTGAAGAACACGTATGGTGTGAAGACAGCTTAAGGCATGCGTATGACTGGATGGCGGCGGAATTAGCTAAAAAAGACGTTATGCCCGAAGGAATACGTTATCCAATATGGGCATGGTATCAATGGCAAGGCAAAAGAAAAAAGAGAGACTTGCGCGAGCGCGGCTTTATGAAAAGAGGGAATCCTGCAGTACAGTTGGAAATTGAAATACCAGATAATAAGGTCTTGCTGTCGGACTTTGATGTTTTTCACTGTGTTTTAAATAATCTGTATGTATGCTCATCAGAAGAAGATCACGAGCGTTTTGAGAAATGGTATGAATCCATGGGAATCGGATATGGCGACTGGAAAAATGACGCATCGCAAGATGAAAAATTGCAAATAGTACAAAGAGCTATCGTAGAAAGTTGGGCAGGAGTATTTGATTTAACAAAAGAGGACGACAATTACCTATACGGAAAAAATGAAGAAAAATCCATACAAGCCGTATTTTGGGAACTTAGAGAAGACCAGGTTATCTGGGCGCGTGAATTTATTGCAAAGTGATAACGTAAATTACAACTAATCCCCGATTAACGTGAAAAATCATTAATTCTTAGGAGACGATATTTCCCATCACTCCACTTTGAACAGCGAAACTTCCTTTAACAAGGCGGCAATGGCTTCGCGATTCTTGACGCTTATCTCGTTGACATGAGTTACCGCAATGTTCACTTGTTCCGCGCCGGTAGACATTTTGTTCATGCCGCCGGTTATTTCCTGCGTTACCTTTTCAAGGTTTTGGCTTTCATTTACAACTTCCTTGCTGTCCTCAAGCATTTCCTCGGAACCAGACCTTACCTGTTTGGTAATTTCATTCAAATTGCCGGTTCCATGGAGGAGCTGATTGCTTCCATCTTTTTGATCCTCCATCGCATGGCGGATTATCTCCTCTTGCTCCGATACGGTCTTTATGCCTGAATCTATCGCCTCAAATTTGGTTAGCACGTTTTCGGTGGATTTGGTTATCTTGTCCATCGAGCTTTTTATTTTTTTCAAAACATTGCCGATGGTCTTGGATTGCTCGCTGGAATTATCCGCAAGTTTGCGGATTTCTTCGGCGACTACGGCGAAACCTTTGCCGGCTTCTCCCGCGTGAGCGGCTTCAATCGCCGCGTTCATCGATAGCAAATTGGTCTGGCTGGCGATGTTTTCCATGACCGCGTTAATCTCCAGTAAACCTTCGGACTCGCGGGCTATCTCTTGAATGTCCGCGGAAACTTCCTGCAAGCTGCCACGTCCTATTCCCGAGGCCTCTTTCAGATTCTTCACATTTTCCAGATTTATATGCAAAGTCTGATTTACTGAATTGATGTTGTTTACCATCGCCTGAATAAAGGCGGATCGTTTTGATATTGTTTCAGCTTGATTTTCTACATGACCGTTAAGCTTGTTGATGTTGCTGATAACTTGTTCCATTGTAGCGTTGGTTTCCGTTACGCTGGCGCTCTGATTAATGACGCGCCCTTTGATGTTTTGGATGTTGGCGGTAATTTCGTTCACCGCCGTGGCTGTCTCCGTCATGTGGCTGGACAGATCGTTGCTTATTTCGGATAACCTTGCCGCTTCTTTCTTGATGATTATGATCAGGTTTTTTATTTTCCCCAGCGTAATGTTGAAGAAACGCGCGAGTTCGCCGATCTCGTCATTGCTTTTAACTTCCAACGATTTAGTCAGGTTTAAGCTTTGGGAAGCGCCGGTTTCGACAATATCATTAAGGTAAACGACTACCTTTTCTATCGGTTTCATCGCATAGATGATTATAACAAAAACAATTACAGCGGCAATAAGCACCATAACTAACGCGAAGATGATTGTAAATATCCGCATATTGTATACTTCCGCTAACACGTTTTTTTCGGCTACCTCTACGACAAGCGACCAATATGTTTTGATGGTTCCCGCATGAATAGGATAAGTTACGACTATATTCCCATTATATAAAACCTGATGGTAGTTTCCGGTGCTTAATGAATCCTCTAAATCCTTTATGCCTTCCGGTCCTATAAGGTCCGATGAAACATCATGGAAGTCCTTGCCTATTTTACTCATATCTTTATCGGCGGCAATAGTGCCGTTGGTGCTGATAAGCCGTACTTTACCGGTGCCATAGGGCGACAGGTTTTGAATGTAATCCTGTATGGGTTTAAGGTCAACGCCCACCCCCACAAAACCGTAAAGCTCCCCGGTATCGTTATCAATAATCGGGGCGGTCATAAAGACAACCCATGTGTCATTTCCGCGATTAACAAACGGTATAGGGAAAGGCAGCATCCACTGCCATGCCTCGTTGTTCTTTATTGACTCCTGGCAACGGCCGTATTCCGGCTCGTTCCACACGGAAAAATCGTAACGGGTGATTATATCCTTCTCCTTTGTGCCATGTTCACGGGTGTACAGGGTACTGTAAACAGGAGGGCCGTTGTCAATAGCCCCCAGTTTCCAAACCGAGTATATTCCGATAAAGTTTGGATTCGATTTTACGGCGCTCAAAAGCATATTGTCGAAATAATCGCGTCTTAAGTTCATATCTGTCTGCTTAAAAGAACTGTATAGTTTTGAAATCGTATCGACAACATCCATAAAAACTTCAAATTCTATCTGCGTACGCAGGGATTCGGCGTAGCAGATGTTTTTGGCGTTTTCAAAGGCGGCATTCGTTTGTAAAATCTGCGCCCGCCTGAGCAGTATAACGGACACCATAACGATAATTCCTACAGTCAACAAACTAAATATTAACGTTAGTCGAAAACGTAATTTCATTTTTTTTACTCCTATATAACCTATGTAAATAATGACTTAAGTTTGGAAAACGCCCAAACTCCAATGTGTAACGGCAACGCCGTTTCACAACTCCGCACCGCGGAATCAGCCTCTCCTTTACAGCTTCAATGTGACTTTTTGTTTGAAAAAAACTAAATGAAAAAGAAAATATCAGATTCTGAGTTTAAGAAGAATAAGATTTTTTATTATTTGAACTTTGTTATTTTTTATTATTTTTATATTCGCTCCAGCCAGAATTATTGCCATAGCGACCGCTATGACATGTATGCACACGTTTAACAACATGTTTTGCAACGGAGAATTTGAATGACTTTCGGTTCTTTTTCTTATAAGTACATTTCCGGCCAACCAATCAATAGCATGATATCTTGAGAAAGAATATCCGCTTAAACTCATCCTGCCGTTATTTGAACATTTAAAGAATAAGGATTTACCCGCTGAAATTATTGATGCGCCTGTTAAGACAAATATCAAACACGTCAGAAAAATAAGCTTTGGAAATTTTTTCCATATATTACGAACCATAAAATAATCATCTCACAGAATAAGTATTTGTCAAGTAAATTATCGTACAAAAAGATCAAAAACGGAAAAAAAACGGAAATAATATTTTTTGCGGATTTTTGTTGTATATTTAATTTACAATTGCGGACGTACTTGTTTATTAATGACAAAAACAACTATGAAACTTGGAGAAAAAGTAAAAATGTCAGGCATTGTTTTCACCTAATATACTTCTTTAATATTTTCCGCGTTTTGCCATATCAATTTTTATATTACTGGCGGTGACCAAAAAGAAAATTTCTATCACAAACCACTACAAACCACTACAATATCTTGTTGTTGTTCATGTAGTTCGCGGCTACCTATTCACTTTTAATGCGCAGATCCCGGCTTCGATTCCCAATTCTGGCTTGTTTACCTGTCTCTAACAAAAACATGGTTCCTAAAGGGTATTAAGATTTTTTTGATGATAATAAAGACAAAACAAGGCATTAGCGGATGAGTATCGGGACTTAAACTGTTTTAAAAATAAAAGAAGCGATTGTATGGGTGTCGTTTTATAAGCCGTTCAGGTTTTATTTCGCCGTGTTTTATTAAAAAACTGGATATATGGTCAAAAAATTCCCAAAAAGGGCAAAAAGTCTGTAGCCCATTGTAAGAACCCCGATAACCGGCCAAGCGTACTATACCTTCAATCTTCCTCAACATTACTATATAATACCCATAATATCATAACATTCGCTTTTTCAAACGGAGACACCTAGCCTATGGCTGTAAAAAAAAGTGAGCTATACTCAAGCCTTTGGGCAAGTTGCGACAGCTTACGCGGCGGCATGGACAGTTCGCAATACAAAGATTATATATTAACCCTGCTGTTTGTGAAGTATGTCTCTGATAAGTTCAAGGGAGTCGCCTACGGCGATATTGATGTTCCCAAAGGCGGCAGTTTTGATGATATGCTTGCCTTTATCGGTAAAAAAGATATCGGTGAAAAAATGGACAAAATTATCGCCAGACTTGCTGATGCGAATCATCTTCGCGGTATCATTGATAATGCCCACGGTTTGCCTGCAAACCTGTTTTACGGTACGGGTATCCCCGCATGTATTATCGTAATCGACAAGGAAAACTCAAAAGAGCGTGAAGGTATCTTTATGATTGACGCAAGCCGGGAATTTATTAAAGACGGAAATAAAAATAAAGACGGCACAAAAAAAACAAAAAAGACCGTTATAGGATGGGATGGCAAACTTGTACCCAAAAATCTTGTTATAGAAATGTTTTTTGCCGACGATAAAAAAGCGATTGATGATTTTGAAGTAGTTATTTCGGCGGCACAGATAGAACTGGACGAGCTTATTGAAAATACCACAGAAGATGACGATGAAGATGAAAAAGACATAAAAGAACGTAAAAAGAATATTGCGGAAAAAATTAATCTGCTTAAAGGTTTGAAAATCGCCATTGACACAAAAGCACGGACGCAATACGCCAAGCTGACCGATGAGCAATGTCTAGAATTGTTGTTGGAGCGTAAGTGGTACGCCGCTATTATCAGAAGCATTTATACGTTATACGAATCGGTAAACCACCATATCACCGACTATGTGGCTGAACTTACCGAACGCTACGAGCTAACATTGCCGGAACTGGAATCTAAAACCGCGGAACTGGAAAGCAAGGTGAAATCTCATCTTAAAACGATGGGGTTTGTATGGTGAACGGGTGGGAAGAAGTAGAATTGCTATCTCTTTCTGATGGCGGTATGCAAAATGGAGTTTTCTACGAAGTTTCCAGAAAAGGGAAAGGAATACCTTTGATAAATGTTGGAGATTTATATGGCATCGCCCCAATAAACGGTAAAAACTTAGAACTTTTTGACGCAACTGACGAAGAAATAAACAGATTTTCAATCAATGATGGTGACTTGTTTTTTACACATTCATCTGTCATACCAAGCGGAATAGCGCAGTGTAATTGGTATCAAAAAATACAGGATAAAAAATCCGTTGTATTCGATAGTCACGTTATTCGTTTTAAAACAGATACAACCAAAGTTATTCCAATGTATTTATATTTGCAATGTATATCTGCTAAAGCACGCAATTTCTTTGTTGCTAACGCAAAAACTGCAACAATGACGACTATTGACCAAGATATATTAGGAAAATATCCTATTCCTCTCCCTCCTCTCTCCGAACAACGCCGAATAGCCGCCGTTTTGTCCGATACCGATGCACTAATCGGCGCAATGGAAAAACTAATCGCCAAGAAACACGCTATCAAGCAAGGCATGATGAGTGAATTGCTTACTGGTAGAATCCAGATTACGGAGGGGATAAAATGAAAAAAACCATGGAAAACAACATAATCATTTTTAAGACAGACGACGAAAAAATATCCGTTGACGTGCGGTTTGGCGAGGAAACGGTTTGGCTGACCCTTGACCAAATGGCGGCTCTCTTTGAAAGAGACAAATCTACCGTTTCTCGGCATATTAAAAACGTCTTTGACGATGGCGAATTGACTGAGTCCGCAACTGTTGCAAATTTTGCAACAGTTCAAAAGGAAGGAGAACGGCAAATAGAACGTCAAATTGACTACTATAACCTTGACGTTATCATCTCAGTCGGTTATCGGGTAAAATCCCAACGAGGCACGCAATTCCGCCAATGGGCCACAAAGCAGAAGGGGGATATCGAAAATGGCGAAAATTAACGAGCCGGCTATAGTTCACCTGTCTCTAACAAAAACATGGTTCCTATGCCATTCTAAAAAGCGCGTCATAATTGGCAGATAACAAGAAACCGTTATAGACATTCAGTCTGTCGTTATCGCAATCCGCCCACGGCTTGATATGACTTGCCCTTAACATCTCCGGTATATCAAGACTCGTTATAGCGCAACAGTTTTTCCAATATTTTAAAAACGCGTCTCTAAATACATCCTGCCCAATTCGCTGTTTTACCAATTGTTCCCGTTCCGTACCTTGAAACATCAACTTTGCAGTCGGTAATATCTACATTTACCGAATGAAGCGATGAACACAAACTGACAACGGAAGAATCGCTTTTTGGGATTATCTCAAAGCCATTGTCGTAACCGGCTTTTTCTATTAGGGATCGATCGAGGGAGTTCATTCTTATTTGTATATCCTATAAGAAATTATATCATTATTCAGGAAAAATAGTAGGATATTTGATAGAATCGTATAGATAGTTTACAATGATCAAATTGTAGGAGATTATCGTAAAATTTTGCTTATAGCTTATTATAGTTAAGCTATTTTAATAAATTGAAAAATTGTTATTGATGCAAGCTTATTTATTTTTTTGAGAGGAAGAAGAGTAAGGATAGTTGGGGCGGGAGTTGGACTGAACAGAAGCTTGACGCTTTCGCAAAATATGTAGACGCATACCTAACAATAATGAATAAATAGGTGTCAGTAGTATCTTATTCCTTAATTAATCTACTCAAAAAATGACACCTAAATCATTATTCTTCGGTCATTTTTGTTAAGCCACCTTAATTCACTATAATTAATAAATCTCTTGTAATTCTTTATACTGTATAGATATAATATGTTTAGGAATATTAAATGTTACTTGTTATCTCCGGCATACCAGTAGACATATCTAAAAAAGACATAAAAAATATGCACCTCTACGTTAAGCCGCCAAATGGGGAAGTAACGGTCTCCGCTCCGCTCTCCATGACTAATGAAGAGATTGAACTTTTTGTGCATACAAAAGTCAGTTGGATAAAAAAACAAGTTAGAAAGTTTAATACGCAACTTCGCCAATCCAAGCGTGAGTATGTCTCAGGTGAAACGCTGTATGTATGGGGGAAGCAGTATTATTTACAAATTGAAGGCGGCGGCAGAAATTCGCTTGAGTTATCCTGTGACACGGCAATCTTCACTGTCCGAAAAAACAGCGATACAGCGCAACGCGAGAAATTTATTCGGGAGTGGTATCGCAAGCAGTTGAAAGTTGAAATAGAGAAGCTTCTTCCTAAGTGGGAAAAAATAACAGGGTTAAAATGCAATAGTTGGCAAATAAAATATATGACTAGCCGTTGGGGGTCTTGTAAACCTAAAGCAAGAAAAATATGTCTGAATCTGCAACTTGCAAAAAAAACGCCTGAGTGTCTTGAATACATTATACTGCATGAACTTGTTCACATTTTAGAAAAACACCACAACGAGCGATTCTATTCGTTAATTAAAAAATATATGCCAACGTGGAAAGAGATTAAGTCTTCATTAAATAGGCAACCGCTTGACTATTTGGAATAAAATAAAAACCGCGTAAAAAATTCCCCTACCTCAATACCCTAACCTTCACATCCTTAATCATAGATTTTTCCGCAGTTATGTCTCCCGTGTACTCGACATCAACCTTCGGCGTCATAGCCCCTTTTCCAAGAGCGATAGGCGCGCGGTAGTAAACCTGATTTTCCCAGCGCAATGTCCCTTCAAGAACCAGCACATAATTGCCGTTGGGAAGAGCCGCGCCCTTACTGTCGGTGCCGTCCCATGTGCAAGTCAGCGCCCCTGTCTGCGGCGTCGCGCCGCTTACCGCGTCAATTTGGGCTTTTGTCATTTTAGAAGGATCCGATTTTTTTACCCACATTGGAATTGTAGCGGGTCTTTTGCTATAGCCGCCATTAGCCGTCCATTTTGTAACATAAAGCGTCTTTATATACTTGCCCTCAGTATCTTCTATCCACGCCGCAAACTGATTGCTAGCGGCCCCACTCTGGCGCGTAAAAGTAAAAGTCAACTCAACTGCCGCCGCAGGTGCCGCCTGCTGCGCCGCCGCACATGCTAAAACTAAAGTTGTCAATACAACAACAAATAATAACCTTTTCATAGTACCCCCTGTTAATTAATTGTAACATAAAAAATAAAAACTTGCCATAAATATTATTCGGAGGATTTCACACAAAGAACACGAAGGAGGAGAAGATCACGAAGAAGAATCAGGGTTTATGTCCGTTATCTTATCGTGAAGCTCACGCATAGCCTTCGGACAAAAACCCCTTTCCCCCCTTTGTGATCTTTGTACCTTTGTGTTCTTTGTGTGAGCTCTTTTCCTTATCCATTAAAAAAAAGAAGCCCGACCAATCTAACCACATTTAAGTGGTCAGATGGTCAGGCGCCTTTCCGAGAGACGCCGTCCAACCGCTAAAATTGCTTTTAGCGGCTGGAGGTTATGCTTATTGCAGAAGAGAAAGAACCGATTGACCTCTTTGATTTGCTTGCGCCAGCATGGCGGTGCCTGACTGTGTAAGAATCATGTTCTTGGTATAAGTTACCGTCTCATTCGCCATGTTTGTGTCACGTATACGAGACTCGGAAGCTTGCATATTTTCAGCTCCAATGTCTAAGCCGCGTACTGCGTGCTCAAGGCGGTTCTGATAGGCGCCAAGATCAGCCCTTTGTTTGCTGATGATCTGTAACGCACGATCGAGAGTTCCAATGGCACGATTGGCACTGTCCGGGCTGGACAGTGAAATAAAAGTATCGTCACCAACGTTGCGGATACCAAGACCCTTCGTTGTCATTGTGCCGATAAACACCTGTTCGCGCTGATCCATGTTAGCTCCGATATGAAGCCACATAGACGCTGTAACCACATTTTCGCCGATTGGCCTGCCGAAACGTCCCGTTAATACGTTCATCCCGTTGAACTGCGCGTGTGATGCGATTCTGTCAACTTCGTCAACAAGGGCTGAAACTTCAACCTGGATGTACATTCTGTCTTCGTCGGTATAAATACCGTTTGCAGCCTGTACTGCCAGCTCACGCAGACGTTGTAGAATGTCCTGGGATTCTTGCAGATAACCTTCCGTAGTTTGAATGAACGATATGCCGTTCTGGGCGTTAGTTGACGCCTGATTCAAACCGCGGATTTGTGACCTCATTTTTTCCGAAACTGCAAGTCCGGATGCGTCATCACCGGCGCGATTGATGCGAAGTCCGCTCGACAATTTTTCCATATTCTTATCCAGGAACACCTGGGTAACTTTGAGGGACCTGTCGGCTAACATTGCACTTAAGTTGTGATTGATTATCATATACTCACTCCTTTGGCTTTTCCGGCGCCCCGTCATCGACGGTTATGCGCCGCGGCTTCCATGCCGTACAATAAACCGCTTTGCGGTTTTTGTTCGAGTTTCACCAACGGAAAAACTCATTTCAAGTTTGCGAATATTCGCCAAATACGAATATTCATGTGCCATTTGCGTTTTCCTAAGGAATTACTTCCCGAAAAACTAGAACCCTCGACCCACCGTTCCCGGAAGGGTGAGGTTACCCTGATAAATAAAGGAGGTCCAACGGACACATTATTCAGCAAGGAAAGGAATGTCTTAAAGACCTTAAACTAAAATCTTTAGAGACTTTTCCCACTTCATTCTTAATATCGGAATCCAAAAAAATAGCTTTAGTGTTAAAAATCAAAATAAAACTATAGAACAATATTTTAATTCATACTAAAATAACCTCATGGATGATATTTGCGGATCCCAGGTAGATTTGATACGCGAAGTTTTTCACTATCAAAACAGGTTCGAAGGCTCTACCATGGTTTTTAAAATTGATTACCCCGTAACGGAAGACCCCTGTTTTCCCGGTCTTGTGAAAGACCTTGCCCTGCTGGCAAAAACAGGCTTCAAGGTAATCATCGTTCCCGGTGTCAGGGAAAACATCGACGCGGTTTTCAAACAGCATGACATCAATTCATCCTACGCTTCGACTCAGGACAGTCCCGTCCGAGTTACAACATCTGAAGGAATTTCCTATGTTGAGATGGCTGCGTTTCACATAGCAAGCCGATTCATGACATCCCTCTCCGGCAGCAGGGTAGACGCTGTAATCGGCAACTTTGTGAGGGCGAGGGGACTGGGCGTAATTAACGGCATAGACGCCGAGTACACCGGCACTGTCGATAAAATCTACACGGACTCGCTTAAAAGGGTATTGGAACTGGGTATGGTTCCAATCCTCCCCTGTGTTGGCTGGAGTCCTTCGGGCAAGCCCTACAACGTGCCAAGCGATGAAATCGCCCTTGCTGTTTCAAAAGCGTTGGGGGCAATTAAATTGTTCATTATTACAGCCGCCGATGGGTTGAAAATTACAAGGCTTACTCCAAAAGAAACAGAAGATTTAATAAACACAGGCTCAACCTTCATGCGGGAGCTAAAATTGGCTCTAAAAGCCAGTCAAGAAGGCGTTCACAGGGTGCATATTATCGACGGAAGGGAAGAAGGAGCCGTTTTAAAGGAAATTTACTCAAACCTCGGCGTAGGAACGATGATTTATACCGACGAATACGACTCTATCCGCCCATTACACTCCAAGGATTTACCGGATATTTTACGTTTAATGGAACCTTTAATGCAAAAAGGCATCCTTATCAGGCGGAATCCCGAGCAGATACAGGAAAAAAAGGCCGATTATTCCGTTTTAGAGATTGACGGCTCGATCCGCGCCTGCGGTGCGCTTCACGAGTGGGGCGAAAAGCAGGGAGAGATTGCCGCCGTAGCGACAGACCCAAATTACACCGATCTCGGTCTTGGCAGAAAAATCGTCGGCTTCCTAATAGAAAAAGCCAAAAAAACCGGCCTACGGCGCGTTTTTGTGCTAACAACTCAGTCCCAAGACTGGTTTGAATCGCTAGGCTTTAAAGAGTCGCCCGTAGACAACCTGCCTGAGAAAAAGCGCGAAATTTACGACAAGAGCCGCAGGAGCAAAGTCTTCGTACTGGATCTGTAAAAACATGAAAATTGCAATAATAACTGATATTCACGGCTCTACTAATTGGCGCGTAGTCATGAAAATGGTTGATAAATTCGACAAGATTATTTTTCTTGGGGATTATTTTGACACATGGACCAATAAATGGCCCGAACAAATGAATAACGCATGCAATATAATTACATTCAAAAAATGCTTCCCGAAAAAAATTGATTTGTGTTGGGCTAATCATGATACAAGTTATTATCTTAATGAACAATGCTCAGGCTACCAGTTTGAACATGCGGCAGACATAGAAGAATTTTTTAATAAGCATAAAGATCATCTTGAAGTAGTTTATATCTATGACAAATGGATTTTTTCCCATGCCGGAGTATCCGCAAAATGGATGTCTTGCGCGGGAATAAAAACTGTAGAAGAAATAAATACGCTCTTTAAAGAAAGTCCAAATTATTTCAGATGGGTTGGGCCGGACGGCTTTGGAAATAATCCAAATGAAGGCCCTCTGTGGATTAGGCCGGAATCATTAATAACTAACGCCGTTAAAAATTATAATCAAGCAGTTGGACATACGGAATTGCCAGATGGGCCAAAAGTAATCTGCAAATACAAATTAAAATTTGTATTCACCGACACAAGAAAGCATAACCATTTAACTATTCTCGATACTAAAACTAATGAAGTAAAATTTGAAAGCCTTGCTATGCTTTAAAGCCCACGCATAACCTTAGAACAAAAACCTCTCTTCCCTCTTCTTCGTGTTCTTCTATTCCTTTGTGTTCTTCGTGTGAAATTCTTCGCATCTTACCCCTTGATCTTTTTTCAATTTCATGCTATTTCAAAATAATAAATAAATTTAATTTATAAGGAGCCCATCATGGCACAACATCAATTTCAGACCGAAGTAAGCCGGTTGCTGCACCTTATCATCCACTCTCTTTATTCCAACCGGGAAATTTTTCTACGGGAGCTTGTCTCCAACGCATCCGACGCTTTGGACAAGCTTAAATACCTGACTGTCGCGGATGAAAAGTACAAATCAATCAATTTTGATCCGCGCATCGATATTTCCTTCAATAAAGAAGCGAAAACATTGACCGTATCCGACAATGGAATCGGCATGAATGAAGCCGATTTAATCGACTCACTTGGAACCATCGCGCGTTCAGGGACAAGAGTGTTCCTTGAAAAACTTGCCGAAGACGCAAAAAAAGATTCAAATCTTATCGGCCAATTTGGTGTCGGTTTTTATTCTGCCTTCATGGTCGCGGAAAAAATCGAAGTTTTAAGCCGGAAAGCCGCCGAAGACGCAGCGTGGAAATGGACAAGCGACGGCAAAGAAGGTTTTGAAATCGAGAGCGCGTCTCGGGACAATCAGGGGACGACTGTGACTCTCTATCTCACGGAGGAGGGAACGGAGTACGCTAACCGTTGGTCAATTGAAGACATCATTAAGCGTTACTCCAACCATGTCGCATTCCCGATTTACCTGACCTATGATGAAAAAGAGTATGACGATAAAGGCAACGAAAAAGGCAACAAAACCAAAACCGACAGAATAAATTCCGGGACAGCGCTTTGGCGGAGAGCGAAATCAGAGTTGAAAGAAGAGGACTACAACGAATTTTACAAACAGCTTGGCCACGACACTGACGCTCCCCTTCATTACATTCACACAAAAGCAGAGGGAACTTTGGAATACTCCACATTGTTTTACATTCCCAAAAAAGCGCCGTTTGATTTGTACAATGTCGATTACAAGCCGGGCGTTAAACTCTATGTAAAGCGTGTTTTTATCACAGACGACGACAAGGAATTGATGCCGACATACTTGCGCTTTGTACGCGGCGTAATTGATTCTGAAGATTTGCCTCTTAACGTAAGCCGTGAAATTTTACAGCAGAATAAAATCTTGCTCAATATAAAAAACGCGTCCGTAAAAAAACTGCTTTCCGAATTTAAACAAATGGCAGATAACGCCGCGTCAGGCTCTGACGAAGCGAAAGAAAAATGGGAAACTTTTATAGAACAATTTAACCGTCCTCTTAAAGAGGGGCTTTATCAAGACTTTGCCAACCGCGACGCGCTCCAAGAGATTGTGCGCTTTAAAAGCACCGCCGTTGAAGGATGGACAAGTTTCGCCGAATATGTCTCCCGCATGAAAAGTGATCAAAAGCATATCTACTATATAACCGGCGGCGATGAAAAAACCCTGCGCTCCTCTCCCCTGCTGGAAGCCTATCGCGCCAAAGAAATTGAAGTCCTAATCATGTCCGATGAAATTGACGACATTGTAATTCCAACCTTGCACAGTTACCGAAAAGAAACAGCCGGCACTGACGGCAAGAGCGAAAGCCAAAGTTGGGAACTCAAAGCCGTAAACCGCGCAGGCGCCGACGAAGAGTTAGGTGAAAAGAAAGACAAAGACGCGGAGAAAGAGGCAAAGCCCGTCATCGAAAAAATTAAAAAGGCTCTTGGAGACCGCGTAAAAGACGTAAAACTTTCCCGCCGCCTTCACGATTCGCCCTCCTGCATTGTCGCCGATGAAAACGATCCTTCCATGCAAATGGCGCAAATGCTCAAGGCAATGGGCCAGACTTCGATGCCAGACATTAAACCAATTTTGGAAGTGAACGGCGATCATCCAATTGTCGCCAGTTTGAAAAACATTGACGATGAAGACCGCATCGCCGACACGGCGGTAGTGTTACTTGATCAGGCGCTTTTAGTGGAAGGCGTAAAACTCAACGACCCTGCGGATTTTGTAAAGCGGCTTAACCGCCTGTTGGCAAGGCAGTAATTAATGACGACGCTTTCTTCTTTCAACGTCCGCACAAGCGGCAAGACCGACTGGATCAACATTACAGGCGAAGTGCAGAAAATTGTCGCCGCTTCTGGCGTGCGCGAAGGGATTTGCGTCGTCTTTGTGCCGCACACCACCGCGGCGGTAACGATTAATGAAAACGCCGACCCCGACGTACCCCATGACGTGAATTTAGCGTTAAACATAATTTCCCCCGACCGCCGCGAATTTCAACACAGCGAAGGCAATTCCGCAGCGCACGCCAAAACAAGCCTAGTGGGGCCTTCAATTACGCTGATTGTCACGGAAGGCAGGCTGCTTCTTGGCACATGGCAGGGAATATGGTTTAATGAGTACGACGGGCCGCGCACAAGAAAAGTTCATGTGCGTGTGATGGGAGAATAAAACGGCAAAAATAAAAAGGAGATTTAGTTATGATAAAAATGAATAAAACTTGTTTGTTTTTGATTTTCACTTTTGTTATTAGCTGGTCAATAGCGGCGATTTTTTGGATCATTCGCGGGAATTTTAATTTTAACCTTGGATTCACGATAATGGGAACAATTTATATGTTTATTCCCTTTATATCCGCGATTATTGTAAAAGCAATCTACAAAGAACCGATATTTTCAGATTTCTTAATTTCATTTAAAATTAACAGATGGTTTTTTATAGCATGGTTAATTATTCCGTTAATTGTGTTTTGCTCCCTTGGCATCAGTATTTTGTTCCCAAATGTAACTTATAACCCTGAGTTAACGGGAATGTTTGACAGAATGAAAGAAACTCTTACGCCCGAACAGATTGAAGAATTTAAAACCAAAATGAATTCGCTTCCGATTAATTTTATTTGGCTGTCGCTGATACAGGGACTAATCGCAGGAGCCACTGTAAACGCATTGGCTGCATTCGGTGAAGAAACGGGCTGGAGAGGATTTTTATTAAAGAATTTAAGAGACATGCGCTTTTTTAAAGCGGCGGTAATTATCGGCCTTATTTGGGGAATATGGCACGCGCCTTTAATATTAATGGGGCATAATTACCCTCAACATCCGCAAATAGGCGTTCTTATGATGATAGCTTTTTGCATTTTACTGGCTCCCATATTGCAATATCTGACAATTAAATCAAAATCTGTTATTGCCTCCGCGATAGCGCATGGCACTTTAAACGCGGTTGCCGGAATTTCAATAATGGCCGTAAGCGGGGGAAATGATTTGACAACGGGAATAACTGGAATCGCCGGATTTATTACGCTATTTATTTTTGTTTTAGCGATATTTATTTACGATTATTTTATCAGTAAGGAAAAAATAATGTTAAATAAAATAAGCAGTTATATATAATAAGTTTGTAGAATAGGAGTCTAATATGAATTATAGCGAATTAATAGTCTTTATCATTTATCTAGTGTGTATGTTAGGTGTTGGCGTTTATTTCTTCATCACTGCAAAGGGCAAGGAAGGGGAGAAAGGATACTTCCTTGGAAACCGTCAAATGGGACCCTGGGTAAGCGCACTTTCGGCGGGAGCGTCGGACATGAGCGCGTGGGTGCTAATGGGGTTGCCCGCGTCAATTTATGCGGCAGGCATGGGGCAGACATGGATCGCCATCGGCCTTGCAATAGGTTACATACTTAGCTGGTTGTTTTTTGCGCCGCGTCTTCGTAAATTTTCCATTGCGGCAAATGATTCAATAACCATACCGCAGTACCTTACTAACAGATTTCTATCTAAAAGCAAAACACTGCAGATCGTATGCGCTATTATCTTTCTTTTTGCTTATACTATTTACTCAGCTTCCAGTATTAAGGCTTGCGGCATATTATTCAACACCGTTCTTGGCATTGATGCCAATTTAGCCATGTATATAGCCGGATTTGTTATCATCGGTTATACATTGATGGGCGGTTTTAAAGCCGTATGTTGGACGGACTTTTTTCAGGGACTTCTCATGCTGGGAGCGCTTCTTATCGCGCCTATTTTCGCGCTGACGCTGGTCGAATCCGGTCATGCCATATCAGCTAACGCTTTTTTCCCTGAAAATTACTGGAACTTCCTTAGCAGCGGAAAATTGAATTGGGCAAGTTGGGCGGACATCCTTACAGGTTTTGGGTGGGGGCTTGGCTATTTTGGAATGCCGCATATTATTATCAGGTTTATGGCTATACGCTCCCAAAAAGACGTAAGTAAAAGCGCAAAAATTGGCATAACGTGGAATATTTTAATACTGCTCTTCTCCGTTGCCGCCGGCTGTATTGGGCGCATGTTCCTTGGCAGTAATATAGAAGGATCGACGGTTTTTATACAAATGGTACGGATGATTTTCCCGGGAGTTATTTCAGGAATTTTGTTATCTGCAATTCTGGCGGCGGCTATGAGCACTGCCGACTCTCAACTTCTAGCTTCAGCTTCCGCGTTTGCTGCGGATGTTTACAAACCCGTACTGCGTAAAGGACAGGCGGGCGATGAAGAAATGTTCTGGGCGGGCAGGGTTGTTGTCGCGATTATAGCTTTAATAGCCGTTATAATCGCGTCGAATCCCGCAAGCGGCACGATTATGAGTCTTGTTGGAAACGCGTGGGGCGTATTCGGCGCCGCTTTTGGACCGACTATCCTGTTGTCGCTTTTCTGGAAACGTTTTACATTCATCGGCGCGGTTACGGGCATAGTTACAGGCGCTGCGGTGGATGTGCTTTGGCTCGTACTCTTTTCCGGAACAGGCCTCTACGAAATTATCCCCGGCTTTATAGCCGGTTTAATCGCGGCTATAATTGTTACTCTTTGCGGTAAGAAGCCCGGCGCAGAAGTTGAAGCGTTATACGACAAATCTATAGCGATAGAGGACTAATAAATTATTTTTTAGCGGTTTTAACTTTTCATATTTAAGTTTGACCAATCCAGCTTGCGGGTGAGGAACATAACCACGCCTGTTATTACAAAAGCCGCTATTGAACCGATTAGCAAAGCCCAGTCCTCGGCATTGAGCGTTAGGTACATGATGAGGTACAAAAGCGCCATGACAAGCCCCATGTACGCGCTGCGGGTCCAAGTTTCGAGTAACGAGCGGGCGTATAACGTCATCATGCATGTAAGCGCGGCGGCGGCAATTAGATAGGCGACTGAAAAGGAAAGATGTTCCGATATTGATAACAGTAAAAGGTAAAAAATAACATTTGCGAATCCCGAAAGCAAGTACTGCGCGGGGTGGATTGATTTTTGAGAAAACACTTCCAGAAAAAACAGCGTTAAAAACGGAATTATCAAAAACAGAATCGCGTATTTTACGGCGCGGGTATTAAGCGCGTAATGGTCAAGCGGTTTGAAAAAATCCACGCCAAAAAATTCGTTACTCCAATTCAATTTACTTTCACGCTCATCACGCTCATTAGTCAGCCAATAAAGCGGGATTGACCTGCTTAAATAGCTTATTTCCCATTCAGCGTCAAAACCGTTTTCAGAGAGGGTATAGTTTGCCGGTAAAAATCCGCCTTGAAATGACGGCGATGGCCAATTAGTCTGTATACGCACCTGTGTTGTTTCACCGATTGGAATAACTCGAATTGCTTTTCCGCCCTGCACTGCGAATTGAATATCGAAAGTGTTCATGCCGTTAGCGTTAAATGGACTTGACGCGTTGACGCCGTTTCCGTCGTCGGGCGGTATACGGCCAATACTTTTCCAGTCGTATGAATAATCTATAGAAAGATTTCTGTTACCCGGTTTAAAGAAGAGTTCGCCGCCGTTCCAGTCCGCTTTGATTATTCTGCGTATTCCCTTTTGGCTTGCCAGTCCAAGGACAATCTCCGCCTGTTCGGGATACATTGTCTGGTTTTGCTTGAGTCCGTCTTTCGCCCTTTCAAAACTGAAGTTTCCTGAAAGAGAAACGTTACCTGAAAACAACGCAACCGAGAAAATGCCCCTGCGTTTTTTCTGAGCGGAAAAATCGGCGCTAATATTTACATCTTTCGGCGTAATCCAAAGCGCGTAATCGCGCGTAACAATCTCAATTTTTTCCCCATCCTTCTCTGTTTTTGTCTTGATCTCTTCACGTTCTACAACCGGAATACGGATAACCGGACCGTACAGCATAAATTGGCTTCCCCACGCCTCCATGATAGATTCTTCCACTTCATCTGCGCGATGGCTTCGCTCGCCAATTAGTGAACGAATCATAGCAACGGGTATTAATAAAAGCAAAATAATTATAACAAGCATGGCGATTTTAAATCCGCCGCTTGAAGTAATATTGTGAAATTTTTTCTGTTTGGGTAATTCCAAATTGGCAGGCGATTGATCTGACATATTAAACTCCTGAATAATTATATATTAATTATTGTAAAAAAATCAATTAATTTTTTTCGTTATTTATTATTAAACTAATTGCAAAAATAATTGAACTCTGTATAAGCTCAATAATCCTGTATTTTTATTACTAACTATGATATAATAAAATATTACATTGTAGAACATAAACGCAAAGGAGGCAATTTTTGGGATATGACGACGCGCTGAATCTTGCCGCGCAAAAACTCGCTCAGATACCGCCGCAGATTGTCTGCCAAAACTGCGGCGCGCACTACGAAGACGGAGAGTTTTTTGTCCCCTGGTTCAACGCCGAAAAACCGCTTTCCGCAGCTTCAGTTTCGCATAAAATAATTTGGTTGCATTATCTGACAGCCGGCGGCATACAAAAACAATCCGGTCGTTTAATCGCCTACAGGGAAGCCGCACCCGCGCTTTTTTATGAGGCTAATTTTATCAAACGCGCCGTAAAACCTCTTGTAAATCATTTTGGCAAAAACCCGCAAAACCTAATTAGCGTTGGTACCGCCCTCGGCGGACAGACGGCTAAAATGGGCGATGCCGCCGTTACGATAAATGTTCTTCCGTATGTGCCAATGACATTTATCATCTGGGAAGAGAGCGAAGAATTTCCCCCCGACGGAAACATACTTTTTGATCAAACTGCAAAAACATGGTTAGTCGCGGAAGACCTCGCGGTATTGGCGGGGCTTGCTGTTTGTGAGTTGATTGAGGCGGGAAAATAATACTGAAAGAAAGGAATAACAGTATGTTAAACAAACAGGAAGCGTTACGTGAAATTAGAGAAAATATTCTCCCGTTCTGGCAAGGTATGGCAGATAACGAAAACGGCGGTTTTTACGGCGAGGCGGATTTTTACGGTAAGATAGACAAAACCGCCGCCAAAGGCTGTATTTTAAATTCGCGGATACTGTGGACATTTTCCGCCGCATACCGTATGTTCGGCGACCTTGCCTACAAGGCCTACGCCCAACGAGCGAGGGATTTTTTATCAAAAGCTTTTCTGGATACGACACACGGCGGATTGTACTGGCTGGCAGACCATACCGGTAAAGCGTTGGATACAAGAAAGCAATTTTACAACATCGCCTTTGGCATTTATGCGCTAAGCGAGCATTACCTCGCCACAGGCGATCAATCTTCACTGGAATTGGCGATGGCTCTTTTTAATGTGACTGAACAATACGGTCTTGATACCTCTGAGGGCGGTTATATTGAAGCATGCAACAGAGAATGGCGAAGTATTGACGATTTCCGGCTTAGCGGAAAAGACCTCAACTGCCCAAAGTCAATGAATACTAATCTGCATATTTTGGAGGCTTACACAAATTTAGTCCGCGCCAATGGGAATGAGCGAGTACGCAAGGCGCTTAATTCATTGTTGCACATAACGCTTGATAAAATTGTCAACAGCGATTGGCATTTTAAGCTGTTCTTTGACATGAATTGGAATTCTCTCACAAAAGATATTTCTTACGGCCATGATATTGAAGGAAGTTGGCTGTTGTACGAAGCGGCGCTTGCCGTAGGTGATGAAAGCCTTATCTCAAGAGTGAAACAAGCGGCATTGGCGATCGCAGAAGTTATTTATAAAACTGCCATTGATCATAAAAACGGCGGATTGCTCAGCGGCTGTGACGAGGCGGGGCATATTCACAACAAAAAGGAATGGTGGCCGCAAGCGGAGGCGGTTGTGGGGTTTTACAATGCGTATGAGTTATCGGGGGAGCGGAAATACTTTGATGCGGCTGAGAGCATTTGGAGTTATATTCAGAATTATTTTGTGGATAGTACGCATGGCGAATGGTTCAATGAATTGAGTATTGAGAATACGCCGGATATTAATTTGCCAAAAGCCGGGTTTTGGAAGTGCCCTTATCACAACGCGCGGGCTTGTTTGGAGGTGGTGAGGAGGATGGAGTGAAGAATGGAAGTCAATAACGGCTTATATTACTTGTTTGCTTTTTCAATAAGTGAATCTATATCTTCCGCAATAGCAAGACCGCCCATTGTGTGTAAAGCTCCGTAGCACGTAACAATATAATCAATAATATTGTATTTTTTGAAAAGCGTAATTACTTCTTTTCCGGTTATGCCCTTTGCGGCCTTGTATTCTTCCACACAATAGGTAATAAATTCGGCATTGCCGCTCATGCTATGCTTCCTCCGGAAAGATAATAGTTCCTGTCTCAATTTCCTCGTTTAATAAATTCGCCAAAGTCAACTGGCTTAAATGCCATAACTTGGTGGACTCTGTTTCCAGTTTACTGTACAGAAACGAAGAATACAACAATTCAAAAGCTTCCTTCTCACTTATATTGCGGCTCTTAATTATTTCCCTAATAACAAGAGGTATTAGCATTTCCAGTGTCGCCTTGAATTGTGTGTCAATCATTTGGAACCTCGATAAAATCTGAATATTTCAGAAAAGAAAAAGATTGTTCTGACACAAAAGTCATTTGATCAAATAACTGCCGAACTTTTAATCTGGCGATAGTCTCTTCCGCTGACAATACCCCGTCTTCAAAAGCTATTAATGTTCTATATATGGTATCATTTGCCACAGGTCCGTATATTATATCATATTTTTTTCCGTTATAGGTATTACGCCTGTTAGCCATAACAAAATCAAGCCACGCTTCATCCGCTGATTTAAAATGCAATATATTAAGTTCCTTTTCCATTTTTTCATAGTCCGCTTCATAAACACTGATAAATTTTCCTCTTGGGGTACTGCCTTCTCTAATTGAGCGAGTATAAACCTTAACAGCGAAATTAACAGCCTGTTCCTTGTTGGTTGTTGTGTAGAAGCCCGCTCCAAAGTCGAGAGTTCTGGTTGAAGAGCGAAGTTCGGGAGTTTTAATAATTTGGTCGCTGCCGTGGTATAGGATCATGGTTATAGTCTTCTAAATTATACAACTTATACACCGCCTGAATCAATCGTTACAGGATGCAATAAATGTCCATGTTGGATACAGGATAATTATTTATTATCCTGCGGATTTTTTCAGTTTTTGGCAAAAAATGGAAGAACTTCAATTAAATTTTTCTGTAAATAAACTTATTCTCGGAGATAATCTAGAAATATTAAAAACGTTTCCCGATGAATATGTGGATTTAATATACCTTGACCCGCCGTTTTTTAGCAACCGCAATTATGAAGTTATTTGGGGCGATGAAGGGGAAATTCGCAGTTTTCAGGACAGATGGTCTGGTGGCATAAGCCATTACATTGATTGGCTCAAAGAAAGAGTAATTGAAATGCACCGCATTTTAAAGCCGACGGGAAGCATTTTTTTACATTGCGACTGGCATGCAAACGCTTATATCCGTGTGCATATTCTGGACAGAGTTTTTGGGGAAAGTAATTTTATCAATGAATTTGTTTGGAAAAGAAGTTATACACGTTCAAATATTTCAAAGGCGGCAAGAAAAAATTATGATTCAATATTCTTTTATTCAAAAACTGAAAATTATATTTTTAATCAAATATTTATGGAATTATCGCAAGCGTCAAAAAAACTTTATAAAAATCAAGACGAAAACGGATTTTATAGGCTTGTTCCATTGTTAGTCAGCGGAAAAAGAAATGGTGAAACGGGTAAATCCTGGAAAAATGTTGATCCAAATAAACAAGGCAAAGAAGGTATGCATTGGGTTACAACACACGATAAACTAAACGAATATGATAAGCAGGGGTTAGTCTATTATCCCCCAAAAGGTGTGACCCCTCAGTTAAAATATTATTTAGAACAAAGTCCGGGCGTTCCATTAAATGAAGTTTGGGACGATATTTTAAATGTTAAAGCAAAAGAATCTATAGGCTACCCAACACAAAAACCGGAAGATTTATTGGAACGTATTATAAACATGGCAAGCAACGAAGGAGATATTGTACTTGACCCTTTTGTAGGCGGCGGCACGACAATCGCAGTTGCGGACAGGCTGAACCGTCAATGGATAGGAATTGACCAATCGCCGATGGCGGTAAAAGTAACGGAATTCCGTTTGCAAAAACAAACAGATTTATTTACCGCTCCTTATACAGTCCAACTCTATAAATATGATTACGACACTCTCCGTTACAAAGATGCATTTGAATTTGAAAGCTGGATAATTCAGCAATTCGGCGGTGTTCCACAAAACAGAAAAGGGGGTGACAAGGGTGTTGACGGGAAAATGGGAGACGGTACTCCCATACAAGTAAAACGTTCCGATAACATACCTCGTGATGTTATAGATAAATTCCCAACCGCGATTCAACGCTATGACAAAAGCCTGTTTACTAAAAATCAAAAAGCAAAAAAACCAGTAGGGTATATAATCGCTTTTAGTTTCGGTAGAGGTGCTATTGAAGAAGTGGCACGGTTAAAAACTGAAGAAAACATAATTGTAAAATTGGTAAAAGTAGATGAAATAATCCCGATAGCCGTTAAACCTGTAATTGGCGTTCATATTAACGAACTTGAAGTGGACAAATCGGATGGAATGTCCGCAGGAAACCGTAAAATTGAATTTATCGCAGTTGGGCAAAGCCCCGTCGGCATTGAATTTTACAGTTGGGATTTTGAATATAATGTGGAAAAGAAAAAGTTTAAACCTTCCATAATAATGGATAAGGAAGGCAAACAAATTATTGTATTAAAATCAGGAACGCATAATATAGCCGTAAAAGTAGTAGACAATGACGGATTGGAAAATATAGAAGTAATAAAGTTGAAAATAAATGGAGAAATAGATAGATTATGAACCACTTAGATCAGGAATCTATTAAAAGTTTTTATGAAAATGTCACCGAAGTATGGCCTAAAGATAATGCTTGGTATTCTTATCTAAAATCTGGAATTTATACATATATTAAGAAAAGATGCAATTCATTGAATAATTCCTATATTCTCAATGCAGGGTCAGGAGGAAATAATTATGGCATTGTATCTAATAACATGTACCATGTAGATATTGTGGAAAACAAAATTGCCAACTTGAGAAATGCTGTTGTTGCAAATATAGAAAAACTACCCTTCCCTGATACAATGTTTGATTATGTCATCTGTGTTGGAAGTGTAATAAATTATTGCGATGCAGCAGCATCAATAGCCGAGATATCAAGGGTTATAAAAAAACATGGAATGCTAATACTGGAATTTGAAAACAGTTTAAGTTTTGAATATTTTGGCAGAAAGGAATACGGAAAATCAGCAGAAATTATTAAAACAAAATATATGGATCGGTCTGAATATCTATGGGTATATTCATTTGATTATATCAAAAATATATTAATAGAATTTTCATTTATTATCCGTAATTTTTCATCATTCCATATTTTAAGTAGCTTACATTTAAAGAAACATAAGGATGAAAATGCTGCTGCTAAATTGGCAAGATTTGACTGTCTTCTTCGGTATATAACTTACTTTAAAAAACACGCAAGTAATATAATCATGTTTTGTGAGAAGTTATGATTTATTTTTAGTGATAAGGTATGTAGATAAGGCGGTTATTACTGCCGCAAAATATCCCCCGATAATTGTAGAAACAGAATCAAACTGAATAGCCAGTACTGTTAAAATAAAATTATATACCCAAATGATACCGACTGGGGCAGCAAGCAATAAAGGAATAAGAAACAACAACATTCTTTTTGATTTATCTTTTTTTGATACAGGTAAATGTCCATATGTTTTTTCATCAATATTAGGACCGTTAATAAAAGGACATTCTCCATATATTATCTCGCATGATGAGTTATCAACAATATTTTTTTTAACAAAATCAAAACAATTATCTATTTTTTGTTTATACTTATCTAAATTTTGGGGGTTAGATGACAAGAGATCTTTATACCATTCATAATAATAGTCATAATATATTGCCTGGATTATATCCAAATATGTATCTCTGTTGATTCGTTTTATACTATCACTTGTTTTTATATATAAAAATGATTCAAATTCACTTTCATAATTTGTAAGTCCAAGTGGAGGTGTATGATAAATTGAATTAATCCTGCCAAATCCTTCCAGACATATCAGTTTTTTAAATATCTTACTTTCTTTGTCAATATTTTTCCCCTCTCCCTTATTACTTATTTCAGTGATATAATATGAAACTTCAATATCAGATTCCCGAAGATAATCCTGTAGCAAACCAATATAAGAAAAAAAAGCCGAATTTATTCGATATTGCGGTTTTAGAGCTAAATAATCAATAATTACTATTTTTTTTCCCACAACATAACCTATCATGGAAAATCCAATCACTTCTTCATCAAGATAAAGAACAAATACCATAATTTTGAAATGTCCCTCTTTATTGAGCCAGTGAACAATTTCATTAGTATTGGTCTTTATTTCAACAGGTGTAGTTTCATTATAAATACGAATAGCTTGATGATATCCACTATCCGTTTCTTTGAAGACTCTTTTGATTTCAAATTTATGTCCAAATTTATCTTTCATAAAAGATATTACCTTTTCCATAACTGATAATAAATAATTATCCTGCGTTTACATTCTCATCATACCCCCATTCCTTCAAAAAGTCAACAAAAATCTCAAATACTGATAGCAATTTTATTCCGAGGATGTTTTGCAGTTAGAATTTGACGCTGTTTTTCCATAGCAACCTGCGTGTAAATTTGCGTTGTCAATATGGAACTATGACCCAACATACGTTGTATATAGCGAATATCTACATCCTCTTCAAGCAGTAGCGTAGCAAAGGAATGCCTGAACATATGCGGTGTTATGTTTTGCTCAATATTGATCTTGACGCAAAGCCGTTTTATCAAAAAACGGACAGACTGCTCGGAAATGCGGAAGGATAACCGGTTAATAAAAAAATGACCTGTCTCGCGTATACGCACGGCATTTTCTTCGGCATAGTGCCGCAGAATCGAAAGAACTTCTGGATTTCCGATCTGTAACACACGTTCCTTCGCTCCTTTTCCCATAATAAGAATTTTTCCGTTATCCAGATCAATGTATTCCGCGCTAATAGAACACAATTCCGATACCCGTAGTCCTGTTGCAAATAACAACTCAAGCATTGCGGTATTTCGCAACGCCGTACTTATCGCATAAGCGGTTTGCGCCTGTTTTAACTCCTGATAAGCGGCACGTAAAATATTTTCTATTATCGTTAAAGGAATTGTTCTTGGCAACATTCGTGGAATCTGAAATTTTGTTTTAATCTTCTTCATGGGATTTTCAGAAATAGTTTCTTCAAATTCAAGATAATTAAAAAAGGCGCGGATGCTTGCGATTTTACGCCTGACTGTCCGTGGCGAATAGACCTTGTGTAGATGTGTGATATATGCGGAAATTTCAGCCTTTACGGGAATATTTTCAGACACAGTGTGCCGCCTTAATTGCTCAAGGTCAATCGTATATGCTTTAATTGACTTTGCGTTCAATTTCTTTTGATACTCGCAGTATGCCAAATAATCGGTAATTGTATTTTTTAACGTGGTCATTTCTTGCCCCCTAACGATAATTTATTATGGAGTTATTCAAACTCTCCTTGACAAAGAGTAATCTTTTACATACCGTTAAAAAATGCCTTCCGGTGTTTTTGCGATATTGCCTGATAATTTTTTCTCTCCTCTCGCGAGTGTAAACCGGGAACATTATGCGGCGCTTTTGGTGCTGTACTATCGGCTTTTTCAGGAAAATACGCGAGGGCTTGAACGTGAACTGGTAGTTCGGGAATTTATGAACTATCTTTCTCTTCACCGTGACAGTTTAAAAGAAGAAGATGAAGAACCCGTAAGAGATCAGGCTATTAACACTCTTTACGATAATCCTTCTTCTCATATAGAAACAGGCGCACAGGAATTAGACTTTGGAGTTGCCGTAAGTAATTTAAGCGAAAACCGCCCTGCTCATGTAAACCGTTCCGCAGATGAACGGACTTTGGCAAGCAAGTTTTTACGCCGGTTTATAAATGCCGGTTGGCTCTCCGAAGAAACTTTGGCTGACTTTACCAAAGTGATTAACATTACTGCGTATGGCAAGCCTTTTATGAAATCCCTTGCCGACATTGACGGCGGCCTTAAAACTGAATATGAAAGCCATGTCGTTACGGTTTACTCCATGCTCTGCGGCGAAACAATAAAAAAAGACGGACACCACGCCGTACTCAAGGCGCACGAGGAGTGCCGCTCGCTGATTGACTCCCTCAAAGTTTTATCTCAAAGTATCAAGGGCTATTACGACAGCCTCAACGCGGAAGCGGTACGCTCTTATGCCTCATCGGCGTTACACGAACATTACGATCTCTACATGGGAGAAGTGTTGGACAGGGCGTACAAACGGCTTAAAACTTCCGACAATGTTTCCCGTTACCGTCAGGGTATTTTTAAACAGGTGGCGGCTCTTCTTAAAGACGATCAATGGCTTGATGAAAGCGCTGGCAAATATATGCGGATACTTCAAACAAGCCGTGATGAATGTCGAAAAAAACTGACGTCCATGCTGGAGGAAATTCGGGACGATTTAAAATCCGTTGATCCTTTAGAAGATGAAATCGACAGACGAAATACTGCTTACTCACGTTCCAGCACGGAAATTATCAAAGCCTATATTGAGCCGGACAGTACTGTAGCTGGAAAAATCGGTCAGCTTATAAAATCGATCTACGGCGGCAATGAAGAAGTTAAATCCGGCATTACTCACGGTCTGCACCGCATCAGATTTCTTTCCCCTTCCAGCCTTGTCTTTACCAAAAAACGGGCGGAGGGTGATTTTATTACCGCTCCTCCAACAGTCAATGTTGAAGCTCTTGAACAATCTTATGCGAAATTTCTTGAACGAGTGAAGAAGCAGCCATCCATCAAGCGGATTAACGCATGGCTTGACGAACAAGGCGGGAAAGAAAAAATCCTTATTCCAGAAGAACTTATCACAGGGGAAGATTCCTACATCCGTTTTATTTACGCCTTGCTCTACGGCGACTCACGACGAGATGATTTTGGTTATAACATTGAAGATACTGATGAGACAAAAGCAAATGCCTGTTCGGTAAAAGCTGCGGACTATATTGTTCCAGATATACGTTTTCGCAAGAAGATCGATGTCCGCGCCACTGTTGACGGAGATGAGCCATGAACCAAGACCTTGACGCTCTTGTATTGATACGCGATCTTTCAAGCGATGATTTTGAAAAATTCAAAATGGCGCTTCATATACTTACGTCAAAAACATTCATCATTCGCGGCATTGACAAGGAACAGGAGCTTTACGATTTTACCGTCAGGAACAGCGCGCTTTTTGACGCGTGGTTTTCCTGCATGGACGCTACTCTTGTACGGGATGAAAGTTTAGGAGTTATCGCTTTTCGAGGTTTGGGAAATACCAGACTTTATTTTTTAAAAGAAGAAATCTGCGCGGTTCTTGTTCTGCGCCTTCTTTACGAAGATAAAAAACTTGAAGTAACATTAAATAAATTTCCGATGGTAACGGTAAGGGATTTTCAAGACAAGTACAACGCCATGACCGGCGACGAGATAAATAAAACCACACTTAAAAAAGTTTTGACTAAACTTTCTTCCTGTAAATTAATTTCTGTAGAATCGCAGGACTATGCGGACCCCGAAGGGATCATTCAACTGTATCCGAGCATTCCCCTTAGCATAGACCGTAACGCGCTGGACAACGCAATTGCTTTGTTGGGGGATAAGAGCGAAGATGGGGAAGATGTGGAGGGCGAGCTATAATTATGGTTACTCTGGAACGTTTGCGGCTTGTCAATTGGCACAACTTTGATGACGAAGTAATAGAAATAGGTAACCGCTGTCTTCTTGCCGGAGATAACGGTTCAGGCAAGTCAACGGTCATTGACGCGATTCAATATGTGATGGCGGCGAATTTGCGAATGGCGCGGTTTAATTCCGCGGCGGACGAGCGCCGAGGCGGAGGGCGCGACCTAATGGGCTATGTGCGCTGTAAACTTGGCAGTGAGTCAACAGAGTACCGCCGAAACGACACTATAGCCCATGTAATGTTGGAGTGGCAAACAAACGAGGGCAATTTTGCCTGCGGCGTTTGTATTGAAGCATACAAAGACAATCACCATACCGAACATTTTTGGATCGGGGACATAAGTTCTAAAGACTCCATACGGGCTATAAATATCCGCAACGAAAAAAACGAACCGCTGATGTTCCGTCAATTTAAAAATATACTTGCGGAAAAAAATCTTTATGACTATCCCACAAAGCAACAGTATGTGAAAGACCTTACCAACCGTCTTGGAGTTTTCAAACGACAGCCCGATGTTAATCCTTACCTTGATTCGCTTACCCGCTCCATCGGTTTTAAGCCACTTGATTCCATTGATCAATTTGTATGCGACTTTATTCTCGAAGAAAACCCCGTGTCGATTCAGGACATGAAACAGAACCTTGAAAATTATAAGGAAGCGGATCGGCAGGCAAAAGGGGCGATAGCGAAAATTGGCGTGCTGAAAAAAATCTGCGCTAAGGCGGCGGAATGGCGCAATTACGACGGACTTATCATCAAACAGGAATATTTGAAACTCAGCATTGAAAGGGAAAATGAAAAACAAAAGAAAAACAATGCCGCTCGCCAACTTACGGAAACGCAAAACAAATTGGATTTTACCAACCGCGAAATTGACGCGCTAAACCAAAAGCGGTTGGACGCGGAACAGGAACTGAGGGCTTTGGATCAAAGTCTTGCCGCCAATGACGCGCATCGGCTTTACGAAGAAATTAGGGCGCGTATTGAACGAATAAATCTTGACCTTGCCAAGCAAACGGAACAAGCCGACAAATACCGGAATTTAAAATCCCATTGCGAAACTCTTTTGAACCGCGTTTTAACAGAAGACTTTGACGGTGAAGACGCCGCCCTTGCCGAAGAAGCGAAGAAATACCAAAACGAAAGATACATCGCCGAACGGAAAAAAGATGACGCGGCGAACAATCTCCGCGACATTCGCTCTGAACTTGCGGAACTTGATCGAGGCATACTCCGCTATCCCGACGCTCCACGCGAATTGCGGACTGCTTTGGAGAAGGCTGGCATCGAAGCTTTCTTTCTGGCGGAAGCGGCGGAGATTACCGAACCTGCATGGGTTGACGCCGTAGAAGGCTGGCTTAACACAAGACGCTTTGCCATTTTAGTCGCTCCCGAAAATTTTCAAAAAGCCATTGAAATATACGACCGCCTTCCCCGTTCTGTAGCAGGCGCTTTTATTCCCAATATCGAAAAAATGCGGAACGCAAATGCTAAACTTGGTTCCCTCGCGGAAATAGTCAAAGCCGAAGGTTACGCGCGTATTTACATCAACTACACATTGGGAAAAGTAATGCGCTGTGATCTCGCGAATCTTAAAACTTATGATTCCGCGGTTACCAAAGAATGTATGACTTATACGAACCATACCGTTTCACGAATTAAGGAAGATGTTTATAACCGTCATTATTTGGGGAGAACCGCATTGGAAGAGCGCAAGAAATTCTTATCCGCTGAAGCTGAGCGTATCGAAGCTGAATTGACAGTTGCCGAAAGGGAAGAACGGGAAGCGCGAAACCGCGAAGATTGCTGTAACCGCGTAATACGTTTTATGCCGGAACTGAAATATCTTTTTCCTTCCATTGCGAGCGCGGAACTTCTTGCTGGACAGCTTACAACAGCGAAGAAAGAACTTGCCGCAATAGACACGCAGTCATTTAAAGAGTTGGAAAACAAACGCGGTGAATTGGCGAAGTATCTTGATCAATTAAAGGATGATAATGACAACTTGCAGAATACCCGCGGCGGTTTGAATAACAAATTATCCAACTGCAGAGAAGACCTTGATCAATTCACTCAATCTCAGGAAGAAAAGGAAGAGGCGATCAAAAATTTCGGCAATGATCATCCCCTTATGATCGGTGAATGTGAAGAATACGCGCAAGACAAACTTTCAAAAAACAGCATCGCTGAACTAACCAATACCTATGAAACAACTTTAAAAAGATTCAAAAGTATAACAGAGACTCTTAAAAAAGAGTACAATAAACTTGTCGCCGATTATGAACATGAGTTTCATTATCTTCTGGGCATGGAACCTTCGGATAATGCCGAAGCGGAAACTCTGTTAAAGCGTCTTGAAACTTCGGAACTGCCCCAGTACCGCGAAAAAATAGCGAAGGCGTATCAGGACGCGGAAAAAGAATTCAAAGAACATTTTATTTCCCGCCTTAACGAGCATATCGAAGAGACAAGAGAAAGTTTTAAAGAGATTAACGATATTCTGCGTACTCTCCATTTTGGTCGGGATCAGTATTGGTTTCATCTTGAAGAACTTAGCGAGCGCAAGGGACAGATAGAAGTTATCAAGCAAGCGGCAAAGATACCCACTGCGGATGAAGGGCTTTTTTCCCAACTTGTCGATCCATCCGAGAAAAAAGCCGCTGAGGAACTTTTTAACCGTATTTTAAATTCTCCATTGGATTCAAAAGAGCTTAAAGCGATTTGCGATTACCGCACTTATTTTCACTACGACATCAGAATCAAGGAAACCGACAACCTTGACGAAGATGACAATCCGGCGATTCTTTCTCTTTCAAAGGTACTCAAAGAAAAATCCGGCGGTGAGTCGCAGACTCCCTACTATGTCGCTATTGCCGCAAGCTTCTACCGTTTTTACAAAGCGCGTCCCGAGACTACAGTACGTCTGGTAATTTTTGACGAAGCCTTTAACCGCATGGACGACGAGCGGATCGGCAAGATACTTGAGTTTTACAAAACTCTCAATTTGCAAATCATCACCTCGGTTCCGCCTGAAAAAATTGAAGCTATCGCTCCCCACATGGACAGGATTAATGTGATAAGCCGTTTTGGCAACGCGGTAAAAGTAAGAGACTGCCACATTGACGCCATTGATTCAAATGATATTGACATAAGCGTATGAAATTTTTATATCGGTATTAAGCAAAGGTAAGAAAAATGACAAGCTGGAAAAAAAAGATTATTGATGAGTTTATCAGCCATTATTTTGATTCCGCTTCGGAAACAGAAGAGAATCGAAGCGTCCTGCGCGTGCGTTCCTCTTTGCTTTTCCCCAATTTTGACACAATCCGTTCTGATGAAAAAGAATCTTATTTGGAAGCCGCAGAATCTCTGCAACGAAAAGGAATAATAAATCTTAACTGGGAAAAGCGTAACAAGGGCGAGCGTTTAAAAACTTTAAGCTGTGAAAACTTTGAAAAACTTTTTGAAGAAGCCGGAAGACCGTATCCTAAAACCGAAGCGGAAAAAATTAGAAGTATGTTAGGTGAAAAAGTTCGAGCAATTAAAGAGTCAACACTGCCGGGCAGGGACGCTGTTCAAACAGAAAAAACAATCGCCCTTCTGGAATTTCTTTCCCTGCGCTTCAGTCCCCATGAAATCGGGCAGGGAATCGATCAACACGCTATGGAAGAATTTATCCGTCTTCTAGAATTCTGTTCCGAGTCTGCTCAGCGCGAAAAATTAACGACTCGCGCTCTTTCAATTTTGCTTTACCATGATTCAAAACGTCTTGAGAACCTTCTGTCTCTTTGCAATCCGCTTTTTTCCCGCGCTCAAAAAACCGTCTCTATTCCCGATCTTTCTTTTTTGGAACGCTCCTATCCAGAAACCATGATCGCGGGAAAAATTATTATTCAATTCAAAAACCAAGAGCCGCCTCTGGTAAACGCCGAAGGTCATATCCTCGGCTTTCCGCTTGAGAGCGCTGAAGTGATTGAGTCAATACAACTTGTGTCAGATAAAAAAGAAAAAACCGTACTGACAATTGAAAACAAAGAAACTTTTTACGCTCTTGGAAGTCCGCAAAAACACAATGAGAGTAAAGACCTTTCCCATTATGATTGCTTTCTTTACATAGGCGGTTACTCAAACCGCGCCGCCGCCGCTCTTGTAAAGACGCTTGCCTCTTCTGGTTTTTCTTTTTACCATGCCGGAGACCTTGACCCAGACGGGATTCTTATTTTGCAGCATGTTCAGGAGTTGGCGGAAAAGCCTGTTGTTCCGGTACGGATGGATGCCGCGACTTTTGACAAATATCAAGCGTGGGCGCGACCGCTTGACAAACAAACGTTACGCCAAATAGAAAAAATAAGAGAAGAAATAAACAATCCCGAACTGGCAGGACTTTTGCGGCGCATTGAAGAAACAGGCATGGGCGTGGAGCAGGAGATTATTGATTATAGGTGAAAATTTTGTTGTAACAAAATTGTTTTACAATTTATTGAATACTTCCATAAATGGTAAAACATTACCGTTTGGATTATGCCGTTTATTACTATTATGATCTTCAAATATTGAGAAAACAATAATTTTAAATTTTTTGATGAATTCATTTTCTAGAAGAACTTCTTTGAACAATTCAGCCATGTGATTGGGGGGATTTGCATATGCTCCACATCCAAATGCGCCTAATACCAAGCAATCATGCTTATACTTACCCGCAATTCTTAATATTGTTCGTATTTTTTCTTTTGTTGGTTCTATAAGATTATCAACTATATAAAAATTTCCATTTCGTTCTATTAAATCAGGCGCGTTTATTGCTGGAACGGTAACTATTGAAACAGTATAAGGTTTTTTCAATAAACAATATCCGTTCTTTTCTGAACCGCGAAATACTGTTATATCCGCAGAGTATATGCCACCCGTATTTCTATCAAGCGGATAACTTTTTTCATGCTTTTCTATACCATATTCATTTGCGTAAGCAGTAAATTGGTATAATGACAAAAACAAGTTAGTCCGTCTGAATAAATTTTCTTCCTGCGCCCCTGCGCCATTAAGCACCCCACCGCCCGGATTTTGACGGCTTGCTAAATTTAATACACAGGGATTAAATCCGGACTTTACTAAAATTTCAGATGTTTCCAGACAATCCGCATTAATAACTGAATATCTTGTTTGATAATCACCATTAATTTCTAATTTGTTAGGTGCAATAAAATATTCAGTATTTTCAGGTAACAGCTTGTTGGGGATATCTATAAAAATACCATCCACATAATAACCGCCATTTTTGACTGCTTTAATCGTATTTTGAAAGATTTCCGCTCTAAGTTCACGATATCCTGTCCCTTTTTTTGAAGCAATCTCAAATTGATTCCTCCATATTATATGATCAAAATCATTTTTTGATGTAACCATATTGTATCTCCTATAATTTATTCTGCCATGAAAAAAATATTTATATCAAGTAATATACGGATATTATTCTTCTTTTCCTGTCAGTTTTTGCAAATCATTATAAAAACTCGCGACATCGGTTACCAATTCCCATTTTATGTTTGAGCCGATATATTCAAACGTTTTTTTTTGGGCGGCTACTGCAATGTTATCTGAAAGACGAGGGTTATCGCTTTTAGTTTCTACAACAAGATGAAGATAAATATCGTCTGTTTCTTGTATGCGTGTTGTATACACAAAATCGGGGCTGGTTGTGCCGCCGGTATAGGTTGGCAATCTTATACTTCTCTGAGGTAATTTTCCGTAAACGATAACCTGTTCTGGCGGATCTATTTTCAAAACTTCATGCTCAATATCACTGTCGTATACTACTTTGTCATACAAATACCGTTCTTTATCATGTTTTACATCTTTTGCGACATTTGCGCCAAGATAGCTTTGACTTAATTCAGCGACAAAATCACCTCCCTTAAAAAGACTTGTTTGGGCGGTGTAATCAAGAGACTGGTATGTGAATCTTTGTTTATAGGTTTCCGTGAATTTTGATTCAAATACTTTAATAATTTTTTCAAGAGTATTTGTATTAAATAATTCAGCGGATGTATTTTTCCCTTTGCGAGCCATAGAAAGAGTTTTGTGTAACATAACCAGCGGCAGTGATGTACGTTTATTTAACCGTTTCAAAAATTCTCCGTAATTTATTACACTGATTTCAGATTTAACAGCTCTGTATCCGCCAGTTTCAAGAATAACAGTTTGACTCTCTTTTTTTACATACTCGTCCTTGATCTCCGTTATAGGATTTATAAAATAATCATTATCGGAAAAAATCTCTATCAGTAATTTTTCTATTTCATCATTACCTAATTTTTCAAATTTAAGTATATAACGTTTTGTAACGATGTCCCAAAGGTCTCGAATTTTATTAAAATTCTCTTTGTTAAGACGTACTTTGGATGGTGATGGCATTTCGTTTCCTGTAATTACTCCGTTTCTTACCTTTAAGCCGCTTTCTTCCGGTAATAGATCGAATAATTTGTCTTTATCTTTTATAATGTCATTTTCATCAATTATATCATCAAGAAGTAATTTACCTTTTGCTTTTGCGATATTTACCGCATAGTTTGCTTTTACCAAAATTTCCAAAATATCATTAGTTATTTTTCCTTCAATCTTGCCGCCATCGGCATTAATTTCACCTACCAGTTTTTTCGCAAATTCTTTTTCCGAATAATCAATGATGTAGGTTAATCTAAAATCTTCGCCGTATCGAGTTGGAGTAACCCTCGAACCGTTTTCATCAAAGGGAAGGCGCAAGCCCCTGCCTACTTCCTGAAGTTTCCTGATTTCTGAGCCGGAGCTTCGCAATTTTGCGATTACAAAAACATTGGGATTATCCCAGCCTTCACACAGAGTCCATTTTGAAAAGAAGAAGCGGCATACATTCCACTCGCCGTTTTTGTTTTTAAATTGTAATGATTGTTCTTTATCACGCAAAACTTTATCAACTTCATCTTGAATAGCGGCATCGCCTTTTTTAGAATTGTCCTCGGCAAAATATCCGGCTATTGCTTTCATTTCATCCTTCTCATTTTTCTCAAGAGAAGCCAGTAAAAATTTTTCGTATTCTCCTTGTGCCTTTTTAATTTCTTTCTTAATTTTCTTTTTAAGCAAATTCTCGAACTTCGCGCGAAGCCAGCCTTGTCCGTCTTTCCCCCGAAATGAAGCGATACTGTCAATAAAAAAGAGTGAATTGGTTTTTATTCTAGGTAAATTGTTTTGCAAATTACCTCCTGCACTTGTCCGGTAAAAGTTTTCTTTTTCCTTTTCAAAATGCGCTTCTAACGCCTGATTTAAGATCAACTCTTGATAACCTGAAGAAAAAATCTGAGGGATCAATTCCATATCAGGGTGAAGATCAAGATCGTTTGAAAGAATTGCAACAGATGCGGAAGGAGCTTCTTTCAACGTAATGCCGCCCGAAAATTGCACGTCAATAGATGATAAGTCTTCATCTATACATAATTCACACTTCTTTTTTGGTTTTCCTTTGTTTGATTCAACCTTGCTAAATGTTACCGATTTTCCTCGTTCTATTTGATTAACTTTATATTTCACAAATTCCGTTTTTGTATCCGGCAGCATGGGATATTCAATGTGAACGCCTTTTACCAGTCCTTCATTAAAAGCACGGATCGAATTTAAGTCGTACACAAAATTTTCATAATCTTTTTTTGAAAGTCCGCCGGTTTTTATGTCAGGAAAAGTCGCCCCAAAACGAATTATAATTTGTGGGCAAAGACCTTCTGTTATTGTTTTCCATGCCTTGTTTGTTTTGTTGAACCGGTGCGGTTCATCAATAATTACAATAGGTCGTGTGGCTTTAAGTCCCTCCATCGGACAACTGATATTTCCAAACAGGGTTGAGTCATAATCCGATTTACTCATTGAAGAAGATGAAAGCATTCCGTCATTGAGCAGCAATACATGAATGTTTTTATCTTCAACAGCGGAAGCGTCACAAAACGAGCGAAGGGCTTCCGGGATTTGCTTGCGTTTGCCTTTTTTTGCGTCAAAATCTCCGGCGTTGATAATTCCAAGATGAATGGATTGATTGCCGAATTCCTGCCTGAAATGTTTATTCCAGTTGTCTGAGGCAATGGACATTTTTACTCCTTCTTTAATCGCAACGCTGGGAACAAGAATAATAAATTTGAATATGCCGTACTTCTGCCGCTTTATAACGGTATAACAAAAAAAGAGGTTAAAAATGTGATTGAGAGGAGATTAATGAGTATTATGATTTTTTCTAAAATTTAGCCAGTGACTACTATTTTAATTTTATTTTTGTATACTTGTACGCATAAATCAAATATCCCTTTAATTACACAAGGTACAAATAACATCGCAGGAAAAATAATAAGCCGTTTTGCCCATATATTGTTAATTAACGTATGTTGCAGAATAATGTTACGCACAAGAAGATGGTATAAAAAAATGTATAGTGAATAATTACCCATTTTTACAAGAATTCTAATCACCCATTGCAGAACTCCATTATTTAAGCGTTCAATTAATGTGATCGCCAAAAACAGAAACAATCCCATCAGCAGACCATATACCCCAAGTGAAACACTCGGCGGATTGAAACCATTGCCAAAAGGTAATTTTGAATCTATAGTGAATTTGTTTTGATAAATAAACAAATACCAAGCTATCAATAAAATTATAGACAATCCAGTAAACCAAACATGAACGGTTTTACTTATAATCTTGAAATTATTGCTTGCAAACCACATCCCGATATAATAAAGGACTATATAAGTTGCGCCAAATATGTATTTTCCACCGCCATGAACAGGAAGCATAAAAGTATATTTTAGAGAAAAAATACTTACCACCCCGCCAATAAAAACAAATATTATGTGCCATATTAGTGGATAATTTTTCTTGTTAAAATACACTATTATGTCATAAAGAAATGGACTGATAATTAATAACTGTAAAAAGAATAAAATAAAATAGAAAGGAGGCGAGGCACTAAAGCTAAGCAACTGAGAAACATAAGTTCTTAAATCAAATCCTCTGTTATAATATGTTTGGTATAGTGCTGTTGCTATTGCGTAAGGAACAAGTAAATTATTTACACGCCGAATGGTTTCCTTTATTCCGCGTTCATTATAATGACGTCTGTTTGAGTAAAACGAAGTAATACCTGATAAAAGCACAAACAATGAAACACTATAGTACGAAAATAAACTGATATGTCTATCTGTATACAACAAACCGTTAGTATGATCAATAATAACAGCGACTATCGCAATTAATTTCGCGATATTAATCCAGTTTTGGCGTTTTAGAAACATCTATACATCCTCCAAAAATATCATCCATAATTAACTTTAAATTTGCCTGTTCATTGTCATCTATTGAAATAAATATCACGCCATCATCTTTAAGTAGTCTTTGTGCTATTTTCAGATGAGGGTACATGAACGTAATCCATGCGCTGTGCGAACTTTTTCCCTGTATGGATTTAAGACGGGTTATTTCTTCATCGGTATAACCTAATATTGATTTTAATTTTTCATCATTAAATTCAAATTTATCCGAATACACAAATTCCTCGCCGGTATTATATTGTGGATCGATATAGATAAGTTTTATTTGGTTCTCGTAGGCATTGGCTAAATGGCGAAGTGCGTCAATATTATCTCCGGTGATAAAAACATTACAGCTGTTGGCGTTCTCCGGCTGAGAATTATGTTTACAATCGGGAACTATCATAGTTTCGGATTTTAGCCCCACTTGCAGGCGAGCATAATCCTTGCCCACAAAACCCAATTTGTAGCCGTCTCGAGCTTCCGCGATATTGTTATTTTTTAGCTCGTCTTCAAATTTGTCAGTTTTGAAATTACCGTCTTTGTCAAAAAATTTGGGAATTGCGGCTTTTAGAGTGTTCAGCAAGTCATCGTTTGGCTGGGCTGTTTCGTTGTGGTTGAGGATGGCTTTTAAGCCGGTTGTGTCTGGCATTTTTCTGTCTAAAAACTCCAAAATTTGATGAAAATACAAATATCTGTAATACAGATATTTCATAGTAATACTAGTTAGTAATAAATTCAAGCTAATAGTATGTTTATTCGGTATTAGGGTGAGTAAAAAATGGAAGAACATGAATTGTTGGGGATTTTAAGCAATAATATTCGCCGTTGTAGACGGCAGAATAACCTGTCTCAAGAGGTTCTTGCCGAGAAAGTAGATATTTCCCCTAATTTTTTGAGCAATCTTGAGTGTTGCAAGAACTGGGTTTCTTCCGACACGCTAGTTAAACTTGCCGCCGTTTTTAACGTTGAACCTTACGAACTTCTCAAAGCGGACGCACTTTTAACGGAAAGGGAAAATGACATCTTAAAGTCCTATGCTGACGAAAATATTAAAGCGGTTTTAAGTGTTGTTAATCAGTTGGCGGGGAAGTAACGATGAGGATATTTTCGGATAAAAAATTCAAGAAGGAGTTTGTTTTTTTTGATGAGCCGAGTTAGGTAAATGTACTTCTTGTTTAACATTATCTTTTTTCTCTAATACGAGGGCTTTCTGATACGATTCTAATGTACTCTCAAACCATGTTAAATAATTATTGTATTTCTCTTTAAGAACATTTTTGTTATTCAAAACATTCTTAATATCATTTTCTATTTCCTGATTTAACTTTTCTTTGAACAGTCCTTTGATATTACTTCCAACGAGGTCAAACTTTTCACATATCTCTCTATATTGCTCTGAAAATGAAGAAATGTTTTTTATCAATGAAAAATAATTATCCTCATTTATTAGATCTTTATTCTCTGATGATAAAACGCTATTGTAAACTTTTAGTTTTATATCATTAGGTAACAAATCTTCAAGCTCTGCATTTTCAATACTGTTAAAATATTGAAAAATAAAAACGCTTTCATTAATACAATTTTTATATTCGCTTTCAATAAACTTTTTTAGCTTTTCAGCTGGTTTATCGGAATCTAAAATGAAAATCCATTTAGTATTCATTCTTATTGACCTGTGTATCAAATATTTCATAATATTCTCACAACCACCACCATGATGAAAAACACAATCATCTAAAGGAAATGGAATCGACTCTTTTGAAATTAAACTATATACGGTTTTAAATAATATGGCATCCCCATACCCTTCAAAAACAAAATTTACATTACCTGTTGAATCAAATTCACTAAATTCTATATTCAAAGCATTATATAGAACTTCCTCTTGCATAAAACTACCAATTCTATTACTATATGCATATATTAATTGAGAAATTTCATTGTTTTTTTTAATAATAATATGTCGGCCAAAATTATGTCTATCAATCATAAACATTGAATGTGTTGTATAAAAAACAATATTATTTTCTGTTCCTGCTATTTTGATTAATTCTTTGAGCATAAATTTCACACCTGATGGGTGTAAGTGAGTTTCTGGTTCATCTAATAAAAGTATAGTATTTTTCAAAACTTTCTTATTTGCTTCAGCTCCTATTGTTAGTAAGAATGAAATAAAAGTTTTACAACCTTGGCTTCTTTCAATTAATGAGTAATAACTTGCATATTTTTTATCAGGATCGAATATTGCAACCCTTAATTCTTTTTCCTCAATTGTGATTTTTATCTTTTGATCATAGTCAGACCAAATATTATGTAAAAAATTATTAACACTGTCTGTTAATTGATCTGAAATACGACTTCTTTCATTTCCGTCTCTTTGTGCCTCTTTTATTTTTGCTTTAATATCGTCAAGTAGGCTAATACCGAAACTTATCCGAAAAATATTAATCAGTGGCCTCGGAATATTAACCAATTCATTTTGTTGCATTAATTCATCAAGATTAATTATGGACTCCTGAAGATATTTCTCATCATATTCCCAAAAAACAACTCTTGGAAGCATAGAATATAAATAGTCGTTCAAATTATCTTTAATAAGATTGATAAAGAATCCATCTTCGTTAGTATATTTTTCAGATATTGGTTCTTTTAGTAAAACTAGAGTATTATTATTTTCTTCTATTTTATTTTTATTTGTTAATATATTATTATCTGATTTTTTAATTTGTATCTCAATCTCTTTAATTCTTTCAGTCTGATCTGCGGTTAAACTTTGTATTGCTTTTAGTTTCTTTAATTCCTCATTTAAAGAAGATTTATTTGTTAATTCATTTTTAATATTTAAATCAAGGGACACATTCCTTTTTTCAATTTCTTTAATCACATTGGGAACTTTATAATCTTTTATCTCATCTAAAACTATTTTGATGTTATTTTTCAAATATGATATTTCATTTTTTAGATTCAAAACATTGTTAGAATGTTCTTGTTCTGTGTCTATTACATCTTCTTTTACTTCATTCTTATCGGATAATTCATCGTCTCCAATTACAGCTATTTCTGGGTTTAGCAGTTTATTAAGTGTATTTTCTTTTTGAACCAATAATTCTTGTAATTCCATTAGTTTTTCTATTTTCTGTTCTAATTCAATATGCAATTGGAAATCATTATTTGTGATAATCCGACAACTTTCAATATCTTTAAACCCCTCACTGGTTTTTATTTGATACTTACCTACATATTTATCTGGCCGTAGTATCATTAAATTTTCTTTTATCCTAATTTCAGAAAAATCAAAATAACGATCTTCGGAGTTTTTCTGTCTATCAAATACAATATTGTATGTGATAGACTTTTCTGTTATAATTTCCCCATCAAGTTCTGAGATATACTGCTTAAATAGGCTGTTACATTTACTTTGTAAAAAACTAAATTCCTCGTCATTCAATTTGAAAGAATATGTAATAAAGGGATTTTTTCTATCCATTTTTGGAGTATCAGCTTCTGTTAATCTTCTCTCACCGCCAAGAACACGGATTGCGGATAATACATTAGACTTTCCAGATTCGTTTATTCCTACAAAACCTATGCAATTATAACTAACCTTCAATTCCATATTCACGAGACTCTTAAATGCATGAAAAACAACCTTTACTAATTGCATTACATCCTCATTTTTCTCAATAATTTAAAATGATTTTTTCTATAATATACTTGTTTAACCTGCTCTGTCAACATAAATCTATAAAATTAGATAAGTCTTTCTTGCTTCACATATGACTGCGAACTTTTGGTCCAATACCTCATAGCCGTGATTACTAATAAACCAGCCTCCCCTTCGCAACAGGAATAGCACGCTCCGTAAGCTGTGCGGCCTCTATCCATTCATCTATTGCTATTTCAGCATTTTGCACGGCTTCGATATATGTTTTCCCGTCAGCCATACAACCAGCCAATTCAGGCACTTCTGCAATAAATGCGTTATCTTTTATGCTCCAATATACGATTATTTCATAATAGTTCATATAATCTATTTTACATTCATTCCTCTTCAAAATATCTTCCGCAAATGACACACATTCGTAAATATCTTGGGTATGAAGCGTCTCGTAACATTGGCGTATTGATTCTGTTATGCCGTACTTAAGGAAAAGGCTCAAAGTATCATACGCAGATATTCCATGCCGTCTGGCATATTCCTCCACGGCAAAAACGACTAAAACATTTTCCTCATGCCGGGTATTGGTCATTGGTATCCATTCCCTCCTATCCCTTCAATTAAATTATACACTCCGTAAACCGCCTGAATCAATCGGTCTGGTAGGACTTACCTCTGTAATTCTCTAATTCTTCATTCCACCCCAAAAACACCCAATTTTTATTAACTCCCCATTTTTTCTACCACTTAACAACCCACTAACCATTCTTGTATATACCTATGTGTTCCATTTATACCGAAGTTTATACCGAAGTTTATACCGAAGTCATTTCCTTTGTTTTTTGCCGTTTTATTGTTGCATACATCTCTCTTTACCCCATAGCAATTTCCACCACATTCCTATATACTAATAACAAATCGAATACAAGGAGAAAATTATGTCGTCAATCACGGAAAACAAACAGGGTTTGAAGGTTCTCATAATGGGAAGTATTTTACAGTTGTTCTTAGGGATAATTTACGTATGGAGCGTATTTGTAAGACCGGTCAGCGGTTTTTACGGATGGACTATTGATGGCGTAAAACTTACGTCTTCATTTATGCTTTGCTTTTTTGTCATAGGCATATTGGTTGGAGGAAAGGCGCAAGTGAAAATCGGCGTAAAAATCACAACCTTGATTGGCGGGCTAATGGTCGCGGTTGGTATGCTGGCGACCGCGCTGATTCCGGGGGACGGAAAAGCGCCCGTCTTTCTTATCTATCTTTTCTACGGAATCATCGGCGGCTTTGGCGTAGGCGCGGGATATAACGCTAACATTTCTTGCGCGCAAAAATGGTTCCCGCAAAACCGCGGCTTTGCGACAGGCATAAGCGTCTGTGCGTTTGGAGTCTCGACAGTTATCTTCGCGCCGCTGGTTACAACATTAATCAGTAAGCTTGACGTGAAGTATACGTTTTTAATTTTAGCCGCAGGCTTCGCGGTTGCGGTTCTCTTATTGTTCAATTTTATCAAAACGCCGGAGCAAGTACCAAACGCCGCCGCGCCTGTTTTGAAAGGCAAGCAGTACACGACTTTGGAAATGATCAAAACACCGCGCTTCTATTTAATCGCGCTGTCGCTCATGTTTGGCACTTCGGTATTTTTCATCATCCTTCCCAGTCTTAAAGAACTGGCGGAAAACAGAGGACTTGCGTCTTTCGCGACCGGAATTGTCATGTTCACGGGAATAGCCAACGCGCTCGGCAGACTTGGCGCGCCGCTTATGTCCGATAAAATCGGACGCGAAATGGCTGACATCATCATTCTTGCCGCGACCGCGCTTGGCGCGTTTGGGCTTTGTTTCGCCAACGGGATTTTGCTGATAGTGATCATCGCGGTAGTCGCTTTCTGTTACGGCGGTTATTCGGGACTGTATCCCGTTCTTACTTCGGGAAATTTCGGTATTAAAAATATCGGTTCCAATTACGGCGCGGTCATGGTAGGCTTCATGCTCTCGGCGCTGTTGTTCCCGATTGTGATCAAAAAAATCAACGGGCAAGAATTACAATTTATCGCCCTCGGCGCCCTTGCGGTTGTCGGCGTGGTACTGATTGTCATTCTAAGGTTGATGAATCTCAAACAACCGAAGGAATGAGTTTACAACATATGACCACTAAAAATACAAATGAATTTTATTTAATGATTTTTGATTAATAGTATTTTTAGTGGTCAGAAATTATTTTTTACTAGTATTTTGTGTTTACGGATAAATATTTACAAAAAGACCTCACGCAGAGGCGTAAGAGACTGTAGGAAAAGTATTTTTCGCAAAGATTCTCACGCAAAGGACGCAAAGTTGTTGTTTGCAGAATCATCGTTTTTCCCTAAAGATTTGTAGTTAAACTAATATATCTAGTCAATAATGAGTTATCGAACAGGAACTTTGCGCCCTTTGCGCCTCTGCGAGAGACTATTTGAGAATAATGTTTTGTAAAGTTTTAGATGTTACTGAATATTAGTACCCCATCCCAGGGAAGTAATGAGTCTTTGTACTTCTCACCTGACGCGGAAATAATCTGCGTTCCCAATAATAGACTTGCAAACTTTTTGGGCGGTTTAACTTTATTAAAAGAAAAGTTAAGCGCTATCGTGTATGTCTCGTCATTAAGTTTGCGCTGATAGATCATTATGCAATTATTGGAATAAACGGGGTGGAAATCTCCGTAGACAAGGCATTTGGTTTGTTTGCGTAAGGCGATTAATTTTTTGTAAAAAGACAATATTGAGTTGGGATCATTTTTTTGCGAAGCGTAGTTAATATACTTGTAATTTTTGTTTACCCTAAGCCAAGGTGTTCCTTTGCTGAAACCGGCGTTTTCGCTGTTATCCCATTGCATTGGAGTGCGGTTGTTGTCCCTTGAACCTGTTTTAATCCAATTCCAACGCAGCCATTTAGGGACGAATTTCGTTTTCAATAAATTGTCCATGTTGCGGCTTTCCACATCGTTGAGTTCATCAATACTCTTAAAATCAAAATTGGTCATGCCGATTTCCTGTCCTTGATAAATAAATGGCGTGCCGCGCAATGTCAGTTCAAAAAGCGCCAGCATCTTCGCGCTTCGCCGCCAGTACTCTCCTGACTTTTTTTTCAAATCGCCCTCATTAGTCAGGCGGCATTTTCTTAAAGCGCCAAAATGGGAGACAGTGCGTGTTTGATCGTGGTTTTCAAGATACAGGGCGCACCAGTCAAGTCCTAGTTGCCATTTTGACATTACTTCCAGCAATTTGCTGGCGCGGAATTTTTTCAGTATATACTTTACAATGCGGCGGTCAACTTCCAGATGATCAAAAAAGAAAAGCATATTCAGTTCTTTTCGACTCTCATCGCACAGAAGTTTCGCGTCCGGCAAATCGACAAAAACAGTCTCGCCTACCGTAAAGCAATCGTACTTGTCCAATACGTCGCGCCTTAGTTCGCGTAACACGGCATGGCAGCCTTCCTGCGACTTGTAATGTTCCAATCCTTGAATCGCTACGCTTTTTTTTCCGTCATCAAGGCTTGTTTTGTAAATTATGTTGATCACATCACAGCGGAACCCTGCGGCTCCTTTGTCCAACCAAAAACGAAGAATTTTCTTTACTTCTTCAATTACCTTTGGGTTTTTGTAATTTAAATCGGGCTGTTTTTTATCAAAAAGATGAAGATAATATTCGCCGCTTTTTTCATCGTACTCCCACGCGCTGCCCAGAAAAAAACCTGTCCAATTGTTTGGCGGAAGCTCACTGCCTTGCTTGCCGGTTTTTTTATCGGAAACTTTTTTACCGGGGCGCCAGATGTAGTAATTACGATAGGGGCTTTTAATATCGCGGCTTTTTTGAAACCACTCGTGTTCGTCGGAAGTGTGATTAATAACAAGATCCATAATAATTTTTATGTCTCTTTTTTTTGCTTCCGCGAAAAGTTTCTCCATGTCCGCCATCGTCCCGAATTTTGGGTTAATATTGTAATAATCGCTGATGTCGTAACCGTTATCGGCGTCGGGGGATTTATACACAGGCGAAAGCCAGATGATGCCCGCGCCCAAATCTTTAATCTCGTCCAGTCTTGAAATTATTCCCGGAATATCGCCGATACCGTCGTTTGGAAATTGCGTCTTTGAAGAATCCTGAAAACTACGGGGATAAATTTGATAAATAACTCTTTCTTTCCACCACATAAATAATCCTCTTTTCAAAAATATATTTTAATGATATAATATATTATTATGCAAAAAACTAATATTCGCAACCGGATAACTTTCGGTTTGGGGACAATCGGCAGGGACATGGTTTATGGCATAGTCAGCATGTTCCTTATGTTCTACCTTACTGACGTAATCGATCTGCCGACAAGTACAATGTGGTGGGTGGCAGGGATTATTCTTGCCGCGCGTATATTTGACGCTTTTAATGATCCTTTCATGGGGCTTATAGTCGATAACACGCACACGCGCTGGGGCAAATTTAAAATGTGGATTACAATAGGCGCGATAACTTCCCCAATCTTTACCATTTTGCTCTTTACCAATCTTGGACTTCAAGGCAACGCGTACATCATCGCTTTCGCTATTATTTACTTTATGTGGGGAATCTGTTACACGATCCACGACATTTCATATTGGTCAATGCTTCCCAGTTTAAGCGTCGATCAAAAAGAACGGGAAAAAATAGGGGCGCTTGCCCGTATTTTTGCCAATATCGGTTTGTTTTTTGTAGTTGTCGCAATTGTGCCGCTTACAACTTCCCTTGGAGTAAAACTTGGTTCTATGCAAAAAGGCTATTTTGTTTTCGCTATTTGCGTATCGGTTTTTATGTCTCTTGGAATGTGCGTAACAATTTTCGGCGTAAAGGAGACGGGTATTGTCGCGGATAAAAAACAAAATACGCCGTTACGTGAATTAGTAAACATTATAGTTAAAAACGACCAGTTGTTTTTTACAATGATTGCCCTTTCGCTGTTTATGATTGGTTATATGACAACTACCAGTTTTGGACTGTATTTTTTCAAATACGCCTATGGCGATGAAGGGATGTTTTCAATCTTCTCGGCAATTTTAGGCGTATCACAATTATCAGCCCTTGCGACTTTCCAGTTTTTCAGCAAAAAGTTCGACCGTAAAACTCTCTATACCGGCGCGATTATTTCGATGACGGCGGGTTATCTGCTTTTTTTCTTCGCTCCTGTTTCAACAATGTTATTCATCGGCATTGCCGGAGTTTTAATTTTCTTTGGGCAGTCATTTATCCAGCTTTTAATGGTTATGTTCCTCGCCGACTCCGTTGACTACGGACACTGGAAACTCGGCAAACGCAACGACAGCATCACTTTCTCCATCCAGCCGCTAATCAACAAATTAGGCGGCGCGGTAGGCAGCGGAATTGTTTCCGTAGTAATAATTATTTCAGGAATTAAAGAAGCCGATTCAGCCGCCGAAGTTACGCCCTCAGGCCTTTTAATGATGAAAGTCGCCATGCTAATCTTCCCTCTTTTTTGTTTTTTAGGGAGCTACCTAATTTACCGCATGAAGTATAAAATTGACAGTAAATTTTATAAACAGATACTTACCGATTTACAGGAACGTGGGGAGTTGAATAAAGAGGCATAATACCCCGAAGAATTTCACACGAAGATCACAAAGTAAGAAAAGATCACAAAGAAGAGGGAAGAGGGGGTTCTTGTCCTAAGTCTAAGCGTGAGTTTAGCGATAAGATAACCTCTATCTTTCTACTGCGAATATATTTGTAGTAAATCTCTCTGTGGTATCCCAATTCCATTCTGTTGTTAGAAAACTCATTTTTTTCTCAACCACTCTTTTATTTCATCGCCTGATAATCCCTGATCAAAAAGCTTAAGGATTTCTTCGTCCCTTTCTTCACGAACTTCATTACGAACTTCTTCACGAAGTTCATAACGAGCTTTTTCTCGAGCCTCTTCCTGCCAGACTTCCTTCGCGGTATCCCAGTTCCATTCCGTTGTCAGAAAACTCATTTTTTTCTAAACCTCTCTTCTATTTCATCAACTGACAATCCCTGCTTAAGAAGCTTAAGGATTTCTTTACGCTCTTCTTCGCGAGCTTCTTCTTGCCAGACTTCCTTCGCGGTATCCCAGTTCCATTCTGTCGTCAGCATACTCATTATCTCCTTGCCGTGTTTTTCCATTAGCTCTTTCAATATATCATGTTTGCGGCAATATTGCACGGCTTTTTTCATCGCTTCTTTTAAAGGCAATTTCTCTTTCTGAAACTCCCTCACCTTCGATATAAACGCGCTGTATTCGGCTAATGTCCGGCAATTTTGCGCTATTTTTTCGTTTTTTCCCGCGTTTATGTTTATTACCTTTACTTTCAGTTCTAATTCGGGAAGTTCATTTTTTGAAAACTCCGTACCTTCTGTTTCCTTGAACAAGTCTGATAATTTAACAATTTTCTCGTCGGGAAACGGGGCTACGCCGTTGTACAATACGAAAAACTCTGGCTTTGGGATTGAGAGCATTGTCGAAGAATATATCTTCTTATCATCGATGATTTTTTCATAAACCCGGCCTATGTACATTAGCAGGCGCAGAGCCATGTTCGGATTTATGCTGGACTGGTGTTCAATTAGAACGACCAGTTTTCCTCCGATTTCGAAGGAAATGTCGTTATAAATGTCCATGTACAAAATGTCTTCAAGGGTATTGATGACGACAGGGACATCTCGGCTAAGGGTTATCCCCTCCAGAGCGCAGTAGAGTTCTCTTAAAACATCAGGGTTGCTGAAGATAAAGGAGAAAACGCTGCTTTTAAATTTTTTGTTTACATTTTTCATAAGTGACCTCGCAAAATGGTTTTGTACCGAACCGCTAAAAACGGCATAAAAAGTACATACTCTATATGGCGTGCAGATGCGTGGCGCTTGACTGTTTTTAGGAATTTTTCGAAAATATTTCACACAAAGAGCACAAAGAGGGGAAAGGGGTTTTTGTCTGTTATCTTATCGTGAAGCTTATGCTTAGACTATGGACAAAAAATTTTCTTTCTTATTCCTTTGTGTTCTTTGTCTCTTTGTGATCTTTGTGTGAAATTCTTGGCGAATAAATTGACCTTCTTTATGAAAATGAAGATAATATACCAGATACAATTTATGACGAAAGACGAAACCTTGCAACAACAAACTGAGGCAAAGGAAGCGGAACGTGTAGCTGATAACGCAAAGAAGGCGCGACAGTTTGCAGAGCAGGAGTACCCTGGCGAGAAATGGAAAAGAGAAGACAAACGCATATTTGTTTCTCCTCGCAGAAAAAGGGGTAACTTTGAAGATGAATTCAAAGATGCGCAAATACTACGAGATTTGGGAAGTACAGTTTATCTAGTTCCAGAGAACAACCGACAGCCAGGGACAAAATATGATGCTATTGTCAATGGGATGAAATATGAATTCAAGAATGTCGGAGGCAATGCAAACACACTCGCTACTCATTTTTTGAAATCGAGGTCACAAGCGCCAAATGTATTCATTAACCTTGAAACATCAGATTTATCAAGACATGAAGTAATGGGGACATTGTATAATGCAAGGAATAGTGTTACTCATACAGATGGGCATGGTAATATTATTAAGGGCTATGCTGAAAGGAATAAATTTCATGGCGGTAGGATTATCCTTAAATTGAAAGGACATAAGAACCTTATTTACTTGAACGTAGATGACTTGAAATCGCTTTGATAAAAAAACACCGGCTGCGGAGCAGCCGGGTATGGTTCCACGCGGTGGGCTTTTAATCCCACAGCCTGGCATATTAAATATAGCGCAGGAGATATGAAAAGTCAATCGTTTTTTACCGAAAAACGCGACATTTCGCCCGATATCCCATCCTGAAGCCCACGCCTACCCCTTGGACAAAAACCTCACACAAAGAGCACAAAGGTACAAAGATCACAAAGGGGGAATAGAGTTTTCATCCATAATCCCATCGTGAAGCTCACGCTCAGCTCTCGGACAAAAACCTCACACAAAGAGCACAAAGGTACAAAGATCACAAAGGGGGAATAGAGTTTTCATCCATAATCCCATCGTGAAGCTCACGCCCAGTCTTCGGACAAAAAACCCTCTTCCCTCTTCTTCGTGATCTTTGTCTCTTTGTGTTCTTTGTGTGAAATTCTTCGCTATTTCTTGTAACTTTTTAAGCACTCTATTGTATTAATAAAGGTATATAGTCTATATTAAATACAACCAGAGGTTTTAACATGAAAAAGTTTGTTTGCGTTCTTGCGGTTTTTACGGCTTTTCTTGCGGATATTGCTACTCAGGACGTGGCTGTGTTTCCGCAGTTGGGGCATTCAGATGGTGTTAACTCAGTAGCTATCAGCCCTGACGGTAAAACCGTTGTTTCAGGTTCAGATGATGGGACTATAAAACTCTGGGATTTAGTTACTAGCCGTGAAATCCGCACCCTGTCGGGTCATTCATCTGCGGTGGAATCCGTAATGTTCAGCCCGGATAGTAAAACCGTTGTTTCAGGTTCAAGTGATAATACTATAAAACTCTGGGACGCAGTTACAGGCCGTGAAATCCGCACCCTGTCGGGTCATTCAAGGTTTGTGGAATTCGTAGTGTTCAGCCCTGACGGTAAAAACGTTGTTTCTGGATCATGGGATGAGACGATAAAACTCTGGGACGTAGATACAGGCCGTGAGATCCGCACCCTGTCGGGTCATTCAGGTTTGGTGCTTTCCGTAGCGTTCAGCTCTGACGGTAAAACCGTTGTTTCAAGTTCAAGTGATAATACTATAAAACTCTGGGATTCAATTACAGGCCGTGAGATCCGCACTCTGTCGGGCCATACAAATACAGTGACCTCCGTAGCGTTCAGCCCTGATGTTAAAACTGTTGTTTCAGGATCATATGATAAGTCGATAAAACTCTGGGACACAGTTACGGGCCGTGAAATCCGCACCCTGTCGGGTCATTCAGGTTTGGTGCTTTCCGTAGCGTTCAGCCCTGACGGTAAAACCGTTGTTTCAGGATCAGAAGATAAGACGATAAAACTCTGGGACGCAGTTACAGGCTCTGAGATCCGCACCCTGTCGGGTCATTCAGGTTTGGTGTTTTCCGTAGCGTTCAGCCCTGACGGTAAAACCGTTGTTTCAGGATCAAGTGATGATACGATAAAACTCTGGGATGCAGTTACAGGCCGTGAGATCCGCACCCTGTCGGGCCATTCACATATAGTGGAATCCGTTGCGTTTAGCCCTGACGGTAAAACCGTTGTTTCAGGATCAAGGGATAAGACGATAAAACTCTGGGACGTAGGTACAGGTCGTGAGATCCACACCCTGTCGGATCATTCAAATGAGGCGTGGTCAGTAGCGTTCAGCCCTGATAGTAAAACCATCGTATCAGGATCAAGTGATAATACGATAAAGCTTTGGGACGCAGTTACAGGTAATAAGATACATACCCTTTCAGGTCATTCAAATGAGGTGTGGTCAGTAGCGTTCAGCCCTGACAGTAAAACCATCGTATCAGGATCAGGTGATAATACGATAAAACTCTGGGACGTAATTACAGGTCGTGAGATTCGCAACCTGTCGGGTCATTCAAATATAGTAACTTCCGTAGCGTTCAGCCCTGACGGTAAAACTGTTGTTTCAGGATCAGATGATAAGACGATAAAACTCTGGGACGTAGATACAGGCTCTGTTATCCGCACCATGTCGGGCCATTCAAGTTCTGGGTATTCCATAACGTTCAGCCCTGACGGTAAAACCGTTGTTTCGGGATCAGGGAATACAATAAAACTCTGGGACGTAGTTACAGGACGAGAGATCCGCACCTTGTCGGGTCATTCAAATTTTGTGCCATCTGTAGTTATCAGTCCTGACGGTAAAATTGTTTTTTCAGGCTCAATTGATACCACCTCCCGCCTCTGGGACGTTGCCACCGGTAAGGAAATCGCCCAATTCATCGGTTTCATTGATAACGAATGGATCGTCATCACCCCTGACGGCTACTACAACGCTTCCCCAAAGGGCGACCAGTACCTCAATGTCCGTATCGAAAACGAAGTCTACGGAATGGATCAATTCGCCAAAATTTTCTATCGCCCCGATGTTGTGGAAAACCGCTTGCAGGGACTTCCCGATCCTAGCGACATCAAACCGGGGGTGAGCATACAAACCGCTTCCATCCCTCCCGCGCTGAAGGTTTCGCACGGCGAAGTTGATCCCGTTACGCGAAAAGTTACCCTTACTATCACTGCCGCCGACTTGGCGCGCCAAATCAGCGACATAGAAATTATTGTAAACGGCAGGCCTATTGGCGCGGAAGAACTAAAAACTGTCTCCGCGAAGAATCTTAAGCCGACTTATACAAGGCTTGTCCCTTCCCTTAATGAAAAGCAGTACGCGTTTAATATCACGCTTCAGCTTGACCCAGGCCTTAACCGAATAGAAATTGTCGCCGCAAATGACGCGAATTACGGGCTTGCGCCAATAATAATCAGCGTGCCGCAAAGCGCTTCAAAAAAAGGCGCAGATAAAAAGGGCGATCTGTGGGTGCTTGCCATCGGGGTTAATAAGTATATGCCTAACCCTGACTATCACAATTTAGAATACGCGGTGAGCGATTCCAAAAGAATAGTCGATTCGTTTAGGGCGCAGCAGGGGAGGCGCTTTAACAAAGTGCATACCCTCCGCATCGCCGATAACGAAAAAATAAAGCCAACAAAAAAGAACATCCTCGCCAATATGGACTTTTTAAAAAAAGCGGGGCCAAATGACGTGGCTCTGCTCTTTGTCGCGGCTCACGGAAAAACTGAGGACGGAGTGTATTACTTCCTTACCGCCGACACGGTCTTTACCGGCGACGCGAAATTTGACGTAAACACCGCCGTCAGCATAGGGGACATGATTCAGGCGCTTGACATACCGTGCAGAAAAATAGTCCTGCTAGACACCTGCGAATCCGGCGGCGTTGACAACAACCGATTGATTCACAACCTGAGAAACCGCAGCACCGTCATTCTTACCGCGAGTCAGGAAGATCAATCCGCCCGCGAGAAAGAAAAAGTCGGCGGCTATTTCACCTACGAAATAACCCGCGGCCTGCAAGGCGGCCTTGAAGGAGAAGCCGCCGAAAACGGCGTAGTGCCGCTCAACAAACTAGGCGAATATGTAATAGAACGCGTAGGCCGCATGAGCTTCCGCCGCCAAAAACCCGTAAAACTAATCCCCGACGGCTTCAATGACTTTATAATTTCAGTCCTTAAATAAGGAACCGCTTATCTTTGTCCGCTATCTTATCTTGAAGCCCACGCTAAACCCTCGGACAAAAACCCCTTCTCCCCTCTTCCTTTGTGTTCTTTGTACCTTTGTGTCCTTAGTGTGAAATATTTTCAAATTTATTAATTTTCGGTCAAGCGCCACGCATCTGCACGCCATATATAGGTATGAAAAATTTATCCATTTTTGCCACTGTTCTTTTGTGCGGCACAGTTGTTCTCGCTGCGGAACCCGCGCCGGTTCTTAACTGGAGCCTCCTCTGGAGCGGCTCTTGGGAAGAAAAAACCTTTACATTCCAGGACGAACCGTCTTTATCTGGGACTCTTGGCAATAGGGGAGAAACTAAATTGCAGTTTCTCCAGCCTAATCTTACGCTACGCGCTCAGGTGCTGGACAGGCATCCATTGGACTTTTCGCTGGAGCCGCCCTGGGGAGAGCCTGATAAGGGAGTCACCAATTACACGGGTGGTTTGTATCATAAGCCGACAGGATCAAGGCTTCTTTACGGGACGCTTGACGAATGGGGACTGCCGGCAAGAATCCGTAACCCGTGGATACGCTCGCCGGCTTATGCAGAAAATCATAAGCCTATTATCGCGGATTTAAAAACTGCGGCTTCTTCCACAAAAGAAGACGAGGCGTATCTGTATCTGTCTAGCCCGTTATTTAAACTTTTTCCTGATGTTAATTTAAGGACTTTTATCAGCGCGCAATCGGAAGTTGACGAGTTTACGCCCGCGTTTTCAGGCGGATTGGATTTTACTTTTAAGAAAACCAACAATTTATTGTTGGAAACATTTTACACCGGTAAAACGCTTTCGCCTTCAAAGCCAAGCGCATGGTTCTCTGATAAACCGCCTTTGCCGCAGAGGGAATTCCGGCTCTTTGCCGCAGGGCTTCTCTTTACAAACCCGGATTTTTCCGTAAGCTCAGATTTTGCCCTATCGGAAACTTTTGCCGTAGGAAAAGACATATATGCCAATCTGGGTATTTCCTACTCGCCGTCTTTGCCGTTTGGGCAAAAATCAAGGCCATTATTAATTTCATTATCAGCGGATGGCGCGGGGGAGCGGTTTGTATACAGAGACGGCGTAAATCATGGGGGAGGTTTCAGAGGAGCGGCAAAAATTGAGTGGAATGGCAAGTATGGTTCGCTAATCAGATTAAATACCGTATTACGGGGACCGGGTTTTGGCGAGGATTTTAACCGCAGTTCTTCCGGTTTTTATTGGCGGTTCCCGTCTTCCGCGGCAATACGCAACAACACCCTTCGCCTGACGCGTATATCCCTATCTATGGATAGAAATGCGGCTAATCCGTTAAAAATTAGTGATAGTTTTACCGGAAACCTTGGAATTTCACTAAATATGCGGAAAATAGGCATAAAAAACCCCCTTGGAGTCAATTTTTCAGGGTCAATTAAGGGATTGGCGGGTGCAAACGTCGATATATCGCCCTTTCCTGTATTGGATAAAGATTGGTCATGGGAAACAGCCGATGTAAATTGCGAACTTTTATGGTCGGCAGGGATTTTTCAGTTCAGAACAAAGGGGGGATGCGTTTTTTTCCCGGAAAAAGACGAAAAATGGGATTTTTCATTAAATACGACTATTCATTTTAAACAGGGGAGATTCAGTTTTAAGGTATCTTCACCGGATTTTCCTGAAAAATGGAACTGGACTGCGTCATGGAGAATGGAATTACAAAGGAAATGGTAAAAAAAATATATAAAAGCCATTGTTTTTACGATAAATATATAGTATCATTTAAAAATAGGTATCTACTTTTAAAATGGCAGATACTGTAATGATAAGCTATTTAGGATGTCGCTTATCTCCAAATAAAAATATAAGGAGGTATTATGCCTGCAGGTGTGACAATTATGATTGTTGACGATTCCAGAATTATGAGAAACACGGTAAAGGGCGTCTTCTCTGGAGTAGAATCAGCATGTAATTTTATTGAAGCAAAAGACGGTGAAGAAGCTCTTGCGTTATTGGAAACGCAAACCGTTGATTTGATTCTGCTTGACTGGAATATGCCAAGATTATCAGGAATTGATTTTCTAAAACAAGTTAGAGCGATGGATCAATACAAAGACTTGCCTATTATTATGGTAACCAGTGAGGCCGCCAAGTTTAACGTTATCGAAGCGTTAAAACATGGGGCAACTGATTATATTACTAAACCAATTAAGCTTGATCTGTTCAAGCAAAAATTGGCTAAACTACGTTTATTCAGGATGTAAAAAATGACAGTAGAATTACAAAACTATGTAGAACCTTTCGTAGAAGTTACGGTCAGCACTTTCAAAGAATTTGTAGGTGTTGAAGTAAGCCCAAGGCATCCGCACTTTCTGGATCCTGACAAGGCTTTTGAATGGGACATTTCTGCGGTAATAGGTCTTTCCGGTGCGGTTAAAGGCGCTGTTATAGTCTCCATGAAGGCTGATTTGGCGATTAAATTAACCGATATATTAACAGGCGTGGGACATACGGAACTTGACGCCGATGTAATTGACGCGATTGGCGAAGTAAATAACATCATTGCTGGAAACATAAAGCCAAAAGTGCCAAACGGGGACAGGATTGTAATTTCAATTCCTACAATTATCAGGGGAAAAGAACATTCAATAGCGTGGCCCAGCAAACAAACGCGTATTCTTTGTATCCCGCACAAGGCGTTTGAAAATGATATTTTTCACCTAATGGTAGCGATTGAACTTGATCATGAATCCTAAACCGGAGAGAACATAATGAAGCACGTTTTTGTGTTCGATCCAAAAGCTTTCTACAGCCAGCAATGGAAGATGGACAATATTTTGGACAATATAGGGCAGTTTTTTAGAACACAAGAAGCTCCTGATTTCTCCATACAATTTTCACGTTACAGAAGAAACGCTATAACCATAATTCAAGACGAAGCGGAAAAGGCAAAATCGGACGACATCATCAGGATTTACGCGATAGGCGGGGAAGAAATTCTTTTTGACTGCGTGAATGGCGTCGCTCATTTTCCAAATATGCAACTTGCGGCCGTCCCTCACGGAGAGACTTGCGATTTTTTAAAAATTTTCGGTGAAAACAATATTGAATCCTTCAGGGATATTCCGTCTCTTGTTAAAGGAGAAGCTCTTCAAACAGACGTAATCAGATGGGGGGTAAATTACGCGTTAAATTCCTGTTATATAGGAATGAATTCCACCATATTAAAGAAAATAAAAGATTTAAAACCAAATATGGGCAAAAACAGCTTTATTGTTTTCTCAAAACTTTCATCTTATTTTAACACGTTATTCGGCGCGTTTGATAAAAATGTCGCCGCGCGCGAATATAAAATAAATATTGATGATGTGGATTATTCGGGGCAATACTGCCTAATCCATGTAGCGAATACCCCGTATCACGACGGAAGAATGACAGGCGTTTCGGACGCGACGCCCGATGATGGTCTTTTGGATATCGCGTTAATTAAATCTTCCCATCCCATGAAAACGCTTTCATCCATGAGAAGATACGCCAGAGGAAAACGTCCAAGAAATTGCGTTATTATCAAAGGAAAGAAAATTTCAATACAAGCCGCCGGTCAAATGTGGATTCAACTTGATGATGAATACATTCAAGATACCAGTATCACTATGAATGTGGTTAATAACGCGGTACAAATGGTAACGGTAAATAACTTAGAATATCCGTTGGCGTCAATTAAAGCTGTTTAAGGAAGGCTTATTCCATGGCAATAAAAAAAACTGAAAGTAACAGATTAAAAAGCATCGCGAACTTTTCTTCTATCGCGATGGTTATTTTCATAAGCGCGGCTTATATTGTAGAAACCTACGTCGCCAAAGTTAAGGTTAATTACAGCATAGCCGGGCTTGTAATGATATTGATCCTGGTGATAGTTATCGCGATTATCAAAAACACGATAAATTATTACAAAATGGCAATTAACGTTCCCGCTTTGCTTTTATTATTCTATACGACGCTTATGATGTTAAGCGGATGGCATAATTCCCATTATATGTTTGTCACTCTTTTCCTGTGCGCTATTAGCTGTTTATATTCAAGTTTTAACAGAACGCTTGGTTTCACAATAGTTCAAAATATTTTTACAGCCTTGCTTTTTTTGAGAGGTTATCCAATAGGCGGACCAGTATCCAAATTTACCGTATTGGTTATGTGGGTTATCTGTTTATTTATCAGTATTATTTTGCTGCTGCTTACAAGATCGGCCACACTCGTATTAAATAAAGCGCTTGAACATCAAAATTCATTCATGGATCTTCTTGCTTCTACAGAAAACTTTGTCGCCATGATAGACGAGCGCAATGAAATTGTCTATGCAAGTAAAACCTTATCCGATCTGGGAAATACAAGCGATCCTACTTTAGTTCAAGGGCGTCCTCTTATCGATCTTTTTCCCGGAAGAAGCCTGAAAATACAGGCTGGAAAATTATTAAAAGAAAAAGACGACTACGCGGAAGACTGGGAATTTTCGCTAAACGGCCAAAAACGTTATTTTAAAGCGGCTTCGCATAGTCTGTCGGGAAGCGGCGGCACTCTAATCAGTTTATACGACATGACCCATCTTGCCGAGCGCGATGAAATCGCGGTCATGAAAGACAGCATGAAAATTGGCCTTTTCTTCATAGATAAGAACTTTGTTATTCAAGATCATTATTCAAGATATTTGGAAGAAATGCTTTCAGATACCAAACTCTTTGGAAAATATCTAACGGATGTTATTGCCGATTCGGTCAATCATAGCGAACTTGAAGCGATAAAGGATTATTTTAATATGATTCTTGAACGCACTTACGATCAGGAAATGCTGGAAGAAATAAATCCGTTAAACGAGCTTCACTATGTAAACAAAGAGACAGGCGAAAGAAAGGTATTCCAATTTGCCTTTGCCACGGTAGAACGCGGGCGCGGTGAAGTCTTTCTTCTGGTAACAGTCTACGATATTACAACCAGAGTAGAACTGCAGCAAAGGCTGGCGGAAGAAGAAGCAAGACGGCAGGAGGAAATGCAGTCTGTCTTTGAACTTATCCAGGTTGAGCCGGACGTATTTAACGACTTCATGGCGGATATGGAACATGAGTTTGACGAGATTGACAAGATTCTTAAAAATGACACATTATCCACGCATGACGCGCTTGTAAAAATTTACCAATCTGTTCATGCCATTAAATCAAACGCAGTAATTCTTGGATTGAACGTATTTGGCAACAAGGTACATAACCTGGAATCAAAAATAAAGAGATTAAGAGAAATGCAGGGGGACGTGCCCTTCGGTGAAATGCTGAATCTTACTATGGAGATAGAAAAGATATCCAAAGAAAAAGAAGGGTTCAGGGATATTCTTAACAAGCTTAAAAGTTATGCCGGAGGCGGCGGCAAGAGCGGAACAGGTGAAAAACAAAATATTAAAGTATTGATTGAATCTTTAACAAAAACCACTTCCAGAGTCGCCGAAGATTTAGAAAAGAAAATTAAATTTGTCGCGTCTGACATTGACCCTGAAGCTATAGACAAAGGTCCAAGACGGGTAATGAAAGAAATACTGATGCAGCTTATCCGTAACTCCGCCCTGCACGGGATAGAAACGCCGGAAGAAAGAAAGGCCAAAGGCAAGAATGAGACAGGCACGATAAAGCTTTCCATTAAGATGACGGAAGATCATAAGAATATTCAAATAAAACTTACCGATGACGGAAAAGGACTTGATTATAAAAAGATCAGCGAAAACGCGTTAGCCAAAAATTTAATAAAGAAAGAAGATGCGAATAATCCTGATATATTAATGAAAGTAATATTCATGCCCGGCTTTAGCACTGCGGAAACTGAAACTGTTCACGGCGGAAGGGGCATTGGTTTAAACCTTGTGCGCGACCGCATAAAAGAAGTAAAAGGCGCCATTAAACTTAAATCGGAACCCAACAAGGGAACATTATTCTTTATTTCCCTCCCTGTTTGACAGTCCCGCGCCAATCGCCGTTGTATATTCCGCGTATTCAGGATAGATAAATTCAATTCCGTACATAGAAGTTACGTCGGCAAGCACTTTCCGCCCTATCGGGTTTTTACTGCCATTGCCCGTAACAACGACTCGGCTGTAATTTTTAGCCCTTGCGGCAAATACGGAAAGAACTCCTATTACCTGAAAGACCATGTTAATAATCGCAAGGGCGATATCCCCCTGATTGGCGGTATCCAACATTTTTCCAAAATTAGAAGCCGTACATTCTCCGTTTAAAAAACTTAAATTCGTTTCCGTGATGTCACCTAACAAAAGGTCAACTTGATTTAATTTCCCGTTTTTCGCAAGCTCCATAATATCGTGGAATTCGGCAACTGACAAAAGCTTTTTACCCAGCCCTAAAATTGTTCCGCCGCCGACGCCCGAGCCGCCAAAATGAGAAATACCTTTATCTCCAGCTTCGATTATTACGGTTCCCGTCCCAATATTTGTAATAATTATATTACTCATGCCGGAAAGAAACATTCCTCCCGTGCCGATAGCTTTAATTTCATTTACCCTGCCTGTAGCTATGCCAAAAATGTCGTCTTTTATTTTTGACGCCCCGGCTCCGGTAATTTTGATTCTTTCGACAGTGTTTATTTTTATGCCGTTTTCTAGGACTATTTTTCCAAAAGCGCCGGTAGCGGCGGTTATAGCGTCCGACGCCTTTGTTTTTATCATTTTAATAATTTTTCCGTCTTCTATGGAAACGGCTTTTGTTATGGTACTGCCAATATCAATTCCTATTATCAAAATACTCTCCTTTTTTCTACAAACTGTTAATTTTAAAATCTTAACAAAAAAAATAAAATGATTCTATGATTATCCTATTTAAAAATGGCTTATTGCTAAGACGGTGATTATTTAATATATTAATTCCATTATGAATTATGCCGAAGAATCATTAAAAAAACATTACCAGTGGCGCGGCAAATTGGAAATCGTACCTAAAATGCCTGTGTCAACGCGGGATGATCTTTCGCTTGCCTACACTCCCGGCGTCGCCCAACCTTGCCTTGAAATACGGAAAAACACTGAAAAAAGCTGGGAGCTGACAGGCCGCTGGAATACGGTCGCCGTTGTTACCGACGGCACTGCCGTCTTGGGACTTGGCGATATTGGCCCTGAAGCCGGAATGCCCGTAATGGAAGGAAAATGCGTACTGTTCAAAGCCTTTGGCGGAGTGGACGCGATTCCGTTGTGCATACGCTCAAAAGAAGTTGACGTTATTGTAGAAACAGTGGCGCTTCTCGCGGGGAGTTTTGGCGGCATTAATCTGGAAGATATTTCCGCCCCGCGCTGTTTTGAAATAGAGCGAAAATTAAAAGCGCGATGTGACATCCCCATTTTTCACGATGATCAGCATGGGACTGCGGTAGTAGTGCTTGCCGCTCTTCTTAACGCGCTAAAGCTTACAGGAAAAAAACTTGAGAATATCAGCGTAGTAACCTTAGGCGCGGGCGCGGCGGGTATTGCCGTAATCAGGCTTTTACTGGCGCTGGGACTGTCCGATGTGGTACTGTGCGACCGTCAGGGTGCGATTTACAAGGGCAGAGGCGGCCTTAACAGCGAAAAGGCGGAAATGGCTGAAGTTTCCAACAGGCAAATGAAAAAGGGAAGTCTTGCCGACGCGCTGCGGGGAGCCGATGTTTTTATCGGCGTATCAGCGCCCGGCATGGTAACGGCGGAAATGGTAAAATCAATGGCGCCTAACGCAATTTTATTCCCGATGTCTAACCCAACACCGGAAATCATGCCGGATTTAGCTCTTGCCGCGGGAGCCGCCGTAGTGGGAACAGGCCGCAGCGATTTTGCAAACCAAATCAACAATGTGCTAGCCTTTCCTGGCATTTTCCGCGGGGCGCTTGATGTCCGCGCAAGCGACATTAACGATGAAATGAAAATCGCCGCGGCTTACGCGCTTGCCAATCTTGTAAGCGAAAATGAATTACGCCGCGATTACATTATCCCCGCTGCTTTTGACCCAAGAGTAAGAGACGCAGTAGCGCAAGCGACGGCCCAAGCCGCAATTAAGAGCGGCGTGGCAAGAGCGTAACGTAAAATTACTTTTTTTTCAGATTTTCAAGATTTTTCTTTGCGGATAAATGCCCTTGTGACGCGGCATAATTATACCATTCATGAGCTACAAGCGGATTTTTTGGCACGCCGTTTCCATTCTCGTAACACATCCCAAGACAATTCTGAGCGGGCGCGTATCCGTGTTCCGCGGACTTTCTGTACAAATCAATTGCTTTTACAATATCAGCAGTTATTCCTTTGCCAAACTCATAACATACGCCCAAATTATATTGGGCAAAAACATTACCTTGAGCCGCAGCCTGTTTGTACCATTTAATGGCTTCTTTTATATCTTTAGTTATGCCATTGCCATTTTCATAACAAAAACCCAAATTACTCTGAGCGGGCGCGTATCCCAGTTCAGCCGCCTTGGTATAATACGCAACCGCTTTGTCTAAATCCATTTCTACTCCGTTGCCGCTTTCAAAACACCATCCCAAGTTACACATGGCGGGAGCATACCCTTGTTTTACGGCTTTCTGATAATAATCAAGCGCTTTGGTAAAATTATGGGGAACGCCATGCCCTTTTTCATAACAATACGCCAGATTACACTGAGCCGGAGCGTATCCCAAATCCGCCGCTTTACGGTAACAATCAAAAGCCTCCGCAAAATTATTTAACATTCCGGCGGCATTCCCTTTATTGAATAATTCAACAACATCATCAACTGGCTGACTTTCCGCCATATATCCCTCCAATAAAGATTAGATTTTTTATAAGGAAGTTATTAGGAAACTGAAATTTCCAAACAACTTTATTAATTATCTTCGTTAAGTAATGGTAAAAATTCCGTTATTACAGCGTCTAATTCACTTTTAAGCGCGGCCATTTGGTCAGGTGTAGCCGTGTTTACGCCATCGGTAAGTTGATGTTCCACGCTGGCGGCGGCTGATTGCAGACGGTTTTTCCCAATTTGCCCGGCGTTGCCTTTTAACGCATGCACCAGCTTATAAGCCGTTTTAATATCGCCGCTTTCTATTAATTTGCATATTTCTTCATATTTATTAATATTTGCTTTAATAAAATATTTTTCCAGCGACTTTTGAAATTCTATATCGGTTGCCGGCTCATCTTTTCTTATTTCTTTCAGTAAATCTGATTGCTTTACAGGCGTTAGATATTTTAACAAACAGCGCCACAATTCCTGGGAGGTAAACGGCTTGCCAACACAATCAGCTATACCATGAGACTTATAAGTTTCCATATCTTCGGTCATTATATTGGCTGTCAGGGCTACAATGGGAATTTTATCATTAAGTTTGACGATTTCAACGGCAGCCTCAAGCCCGTCCATTACAGGCATATTCATATCCATAAAGATTAAATCGAATAATTTTTCGCCTTTCCTGATACGGCTTTTAACCAGTTCAACGCCAATTAAACCGTTTTCTACAATTACAGTTTTTAAGCCCACTCTTGTAAGATGTTCGCGTATAACTTCCTGCTTCATAAAATTGTCTTCGCAAATAAGAACCTCGCCGTTAAATACGGGCTTTTCAAGTTCTTTGGGGAAAATCCTGCTTTGGAACATTTCTTCCATGGACGCGTCTATCGTGTCAAACGTAAGATCAAAACTAAATCTGCTTCCAACGCCTGGCGTACTGTCTACGGAGAGTTTCCCTCCCATCATTTCTATAATGCTCTTGGTTATCGGTAAACTTAGCCCCGTGCCTCCGTATCTGTTTGCCATAACGGTTTCCACTTTTGAGAAAGGTTCAAATATTACCGCTATCTGTTCGGCAGTCATGCCAATGCCGCTGTCTTTAATTTCAAAATGTATTGTAATTGACTTGTCATCTATACGGATAATATCGGATACAAGTTTGACCATTCCGGTATTTGTAAACTTTACCGCGTTGGAAAGCAAGTTTACAAATATCTGCCGTAGTCTTACAGGATCTCCAACAGGTTTTTTACCGACGCTGGGTTCGGCGTAAAAGTGAAGCAATATGCCTTTATCAACTGCTTTAGGCATTACCAATGTTCTGCAGCTCGCGAACAGTTCATGCATATCAAATGGAATTTTTTTCAGTGACAATTCACCGGATTCAATTTTTGAAATATCCATAATATCATTGGTAATTTGCAATAACCAGTCCGCATTAACGCGGATATTGGTCAGATAATCTTTTGTTTTACTGGAAATATCATCATCCAGAGCCAAATCAGAAAATCCAATGATGCTGTCCAAGGGTGTGCGAATCTCATTACTGATATTCGCGTGAAACGCGGATTTTGATTTGCTTACGGCATTAGCGGTCTCAAGCTCGGCTTCCAGTTCCTGCAGGCGCTTGTTTAACTCACCAGTGCGTAACAGCACCAGCTTTTCAAGCTTTTTCTTTTCATTGGCGCGTCTTAATAATAAAATAATAAAAAGAACAATTACAATGACCAATAAGACGAGAACAGAGATTAAATTAAAAAAACGAAAATTAGTAAACATATAATACCTTCAAAAAACCCAAATATAGGGGAATAGAAACCTGACCTTTAGATTGTACCATAAAGAGAAAAACAGGGCAAGGTGAAATATTAAAGATTTAGAATAAATTAACAAATATTTGTGGGTATTTGCATGTTTTGTAATGTCAGGTGATTTTTAGTATTATATATGCCCCAGAAGGGAATTTTTCGTAAAATACTTTTATCGACGGCGGCGCGATAGCAGAATAAGGCGCAGTAGACTGGCAATCGAAGAAAGCGCTGAGGCAACATAAGTTAATGCCGCGGCGGTTAAAACCTTTTTAACGCCATTTAATTCTTTTTCGTTCAGCACATTGTTGGCGCGTAAGACCTTAATAGCCCTGTTTGAAGCGTTAAATTCCACTGGTAATGTGATAACGTAGAAAAGCACTGCGCCACTAAAGAGAATAATTCCAATATTTAATAACAATGAGGAAATACCGCCAAAGGACGAACTGGCAGGAATGGCAAGTCCCGCTATCGCAAGCCAAGGGCCGAATCTTGAGCCGATATTTGCCACAGGTACAAGCGTACTTCTCAAGAAAAGAGGGCTCCAGTGGGTGGCGTGTTGAATGGCGTGTCCGGCTTCATGCGCGGCGACGCCTACCGCGGCAATTGACGTTGAGCCGTACACTGGCTGCGAAAGCCGCAATTTTTTGTCCGAGGGCGAATAATGGTCCGTAAGGGAGCCGCCGACCGGCTCAACTCTTACATCGTTGATGTTGTTCGTCTGCAGTAAAAGATTCGCCGCGTCGGTGCCGGTTATTCCCCGCGAACAGGGCACTTTTGAATATTTATTAAAAGTGGATTTAACCATAAATTGCGCCCAAAGCGACAAGAGCAATGTTGGAACGACTAAGAATAAGTAATACTGATCAAAAAACATAATCTGCCTCCATGTCATTTATCCGCGGGCGGGCTGCGCCGCACGGTATATTCAAGTTTTACGGAGCCGTGATTTTCACTATCCCTTGCCGCGCGGGCAAGCATTTCTTTCTGAACACGGAAAAGTTTTTCTCCTGCAGGAGAAGCCAACTGTTCCCATTTGCCTTCGCTGTCCAACACTGAAGATTGGCAGTTATCACGGAAATAATCGTTAAGAATATCATACAATACTTCGCGGAGTTTTTCATCTTGTATTGGAAATAAAATTTCTACTCTGTGGTCAAGATTTCGCGTCATCAAATCGGCGCTGGCGCAGTAAATTTCGTCCGCGCCTCCGTTGGAAAAGTAATAAATTCTTGAGTGTTCAAGATAATGGTCGATGACGCTGATTACGCGGATGTTTTCGGAAACTCCTTTTATGCCGGGAATTAAAGTGCAGATTCCCCTGATACACAAGGAAATTTTTACGCCCGCGCAAGACGCGTTGTAAAGGGCTTTTATAACGTCAACATCGGTAAGAGAATTCATTTTTGCGATTATTCTGGCTGGATATTTTTGCCTTGCCCTGTTCGCTTCCCTCTCAATAAGTTCAAGAAAACGGCGCTTTAGTGCGGTAGGCGCGATTACTAGTTTAGTCATTGTTTGAACGGTTGAGTAACCCGTGAGCATGTTAAAAATAAGCCCAGCGTCATAGGCAATATCATCGCGGCAGGTAAAGAGGCAGATGTCTTCGTAGTATTTCGCCGTTCTGTCGTTGTAGTTACCAGTAGAAAGATGCACATAACGCTTAACGCGGTCGTTCTCCCTACGCAGAACCATCGATATTTTTGAATGAATTTTTAAACGTGAAAGCCCGTACACGACGATAACGCCCGCTTTTTCCAGCCTGTTCGCCCATGAGATATTCCGCTCCTCGTCAAACCGCGCTTTAAGTTCAACCACCGCCGTTACATGCTTGCCGTTCAAAGCCGCCTGCTCCAAGGCGCGTACAACCGGGGAAAAAGCTGAAGACCCCGAATGAAGCCCTATTCCCGGAATGGCGCCGCCCGTCCTGTAAAGCGCGGTTCTAATAGAAATAACCTGCGGGTCTGTAGCGGCTTCCTGAAAAAAACGAACCACAGGATCAAAAGACTGATACGGCAAATGCAGCATCACGTCTCCCTGACTGATTCTGTCCCAGATGGGAGTCTCTTCGTTAAAATCTACAGACTTGTGAATCTTCCACGGTTTTTCCGTCAAATCTTCAAGGCTTGCCACATTGGACAACTCCATAAAATCAACAGGATTTATCGGCCCGTCAACTTCATACAAATAATCGCTATCCAGTAAAAAACGCCGCGCGAGGTCCTCTTTTAACATGGCGCTTCCCGGTGAATAAACCATCCTAATACAATCCGATCTTCCCCTGCCTTCAATAACTTCTACCATTGCTTCGACAAAATCTTCGTCTCTCTGTTCGTCAACTGAAAAATCCGCGTCCCTGTTAATTTTAAACAACATGCTTTCTTTAACACGAAAACCCTGGAAAAGATAACCGCCCCATGTAACAATTACGTCATCCAGTAAAGCAAGCTGAAAGGTTTCTTTCTGAAAGGTTTCTTTTCCGCCGCCGTTATGCGACGCTTCAAAGTTCGGCAGCCAGATAAGCCTGTTTAAAACGCCGGGAATAGGTATAATTACTATTAACTCTTTTGGCGCGTCGCTTGCTACGCCTTCCAACCCCTGAGGCGGAGTCGGATTTTCAGGCTCAAGCAGGAAGACGACATTTAGCGAGCGGCTTTCGATAAAAGGCATGGGTTTGTCATCTTCCAAACGTAATGGAGTCAATACGGGATATATTTGATTTAAAAAGAACGCGTTTAAAAAATCAAGCTGCGGAACAGACCATGAATCGGGACGCAAAAGGGACAATCCGTTTTTCGCGAGCCCCGGAAATATTTCATTACGCAAACATTCATACTGCCTGTTTATAATGGAATGAACTTTTTTGGAAATTGCTTTTAACTGCTGATCAGCCGTTAATCCGGAAGGATCAACCGTTCTGCCGGCCTCCGCTTTTTGCAGACGTTTTAACGCCGCGACCCTGACCATAAAAAACTCGTCAAAATTGGTTGATACGATAGAAAGAAACCTTAATCTTTCAAGAAGGGGCGTTTCTTCACGAAGCCCTTCGTTCATTACACGCTCATTAAAATCCACCCATGAAAGATCGCGGCTGATATACGGGAAATCAAGTTTATTATTTTCAGTTTTGTCCATTTATTAAATTATATACTATTTATAAAACTTTTTATACAAATAAGGGCTAATTTTTATGATTAAATCGCAAGGATTCTTATTAAGAACATAAAGGGGTACTCTTGGCTATATCCTTAGCCTCTTGCATAGCTGCAAAAGTAATGGCATTAAATGGAGGATTTTCGGCATGAAGGGGACAGCTCTCTCCGTGAATACACTCGGTGGCGGTTTCAGTTTCGGTTACTGTAATCATAAAAACTCCTCTGTGTTTAATATACTCTTTTTATGGCAAATCAACAAGTATTTGTAGAACGATGTATGCCTAAAAATATATTTAGTATTTATTTT
>NZ_BDHE01000005.1:0-93487 GCF_054786175.1 Treponema sp. R8-4-B8 | reverse complement strand
ATTGCTGACCGCTCCTTCAAGGTTTACTAAATTAAGATTAGAGCGTTTAAAATAGTCCGCTGTTTTTCCCAAAATACCCTCGGCTCCTTCATCGATCAAAATATTGCCGCTGCCCCTATCTAGCATAAGGTCCCCTGCGGCGCATATCCAGACAATTGACGGCGTATTCCGCACCAGCGGCTTAGGCGCCTGCGCGAGAGTTGTTTCCAACGCGGTAATTTTTTTCAGAAGCCGCATTTTTTTCCTGCCGCCATCATCCGCCGCCTTTATGCGGATTGAAACATACCTTATCAGAGGATAATCGTCATCCGCCGCGCACAGGCCGTCTACTAAAAGCCCCATATACGGCGGCGCAATTTCCCCGATAGGAACAAGAGTCTCGCTCCCTTCAAGGCAGGCGGCAAGACTTGTTCCGGTACGCGCCGCCAACGGATTTTCTCTGGGTACAAACCATGTTTTTGAAACGGGAATCCCTTCAGCCTGTGCCCATGATGCCGCAAACTCAATGAGTATGTTAGGTGAAATGGCAGATCGCGCTTTTTTTGTCATTCCCTGTTCCTGCGTATCGTTTTCATGAATCAAACGGACTCTTAATGAATTCTGAAAATCCTGCTGCGAAATAAGCTGTTCCAAAAATTCCCGCTCTGCGATGAATTCTTCTCCGGGCATTATCATAATTCCGTCAATTGTGGTTTTAATTCCGCAAGAAAAAAGCAACAGCGCGTAAATGCCTAAAGAGACGGCAATACTGGCGGCTGCGATACAGGCGATTAATGCGGTACGGAAATAATTGGCTTCTTTCATTCTTAAATAATATTTCAAATATAAAAAAAAATAAATACGGTAATTAGGCCGACTAAAACCTAAGTCTTATTCTGGCAGTACAATCAAAGTAGCGGCCTGTACTCAAACCCGGCGGCACAGGTCCCAATTCGCCGCGATTTCCGTCGCTTGAAAACAAATCGCGGTCAAGAGGAACTTGAGCGGTAATTGTCAAAACCGCTCCCTGAAACAAATCGTGGTTCAAAGTGATAACCGGCGTAAAGGAAATATCATCCAAACCGGAAATAAGCGCGGCGTTTACATTGGTGTAATCATTAAAACGCAATGTTAAGCCGGTATACAAATAATTGTTATTGGAAAAACTGCCGCCATAACCAAGCGCGGTTGACGATGTTTCGCCATTGTACAGATATTCTACAAGGACGATTAATTTGCCGTCAAAGAAAGAATAATCCGCTCCCGCGCTGAAAGAAAGCCCGTCAAGTTTCGTCTGTGCCTCGTGGTTGTAGGTATAAAGCGCGTCTATGACAAGCCCCACTTCTAAATCAGCCTTTACGGAAAGTCCCGCGCGGTGAATGCCGTAATCCGAATCTGCTTTTGGCGTTTCATAACAGTACAGCGTTTGAATGCTTGCCTTATTCCAGTGCTTATCAAAAGATAGTCCTAAAAATGAGCCGCCGCCATTTTGCGAAAAAGGATCGCGCGGCGCGGAATAAAAAACATTCAGTTTTGTCTCATCCGTCGGATACCAGAAAAATGCCGCTCCCAGAATCGCGCGCGGGCGGGCGTCAGGCTTTAACGGATTTCTTGGATTGAGAAAATCCGAAGACCCCCACACTTGCCCATAGCCAAACGGAAGACGCATAAGCCCGCCGTCAAAATTTACCGTTTCACCTAACAGCCGGAAATAAAGACGTTCAAGCTCAATTCCTGCAATGTAGTTTTCTCCGTAGACATAAGATGTCGAATTTAGAGGAGAGCCGATTCCAAGACCCGCCATCATCTTCGCGTTATCCGCATAATTTCCCGAAGCGGCGATTAAATTAACCGCGCCATAGACTGCTGCCTTGTCCCTAATTTTAGATTGAAATCTAATATTAGCGTATTCTTCAAACCCCATTAAAAAATCCGGCGCGTCAGCCGCTCCCGCCTGCATGGAAAGGGAAGTATCCAGTATACCGGAAACAGTAATTTGCGCGGAAAGACTGAAGGTAATTGCAAGAAATGCGAATACAAATAAAAAAGTTTTTCGTTTCATAGTCACCTCTTATCAATTAGCAATTAGCAATGTTATTGTCCGTAATCTTATCGTGAAGTACCACGTGCAGATTAGTTACCTCGCTCATTGCTCACTGCTCACTGCTCATTGTTCATTGTTCCTACCTCTCCAAATTCTTCTGACTAAAAACCGAATCCGCAATAGGCTTATCCAGCACTACATTTCTCATAATAAACTTAGTCTTTGAATCTTTTCGCATAAGGTCGCGCATTTCTCCCTCTACAGGGAAACGCCGTCCGCTAATTACTTCTACCCTTAACAGATTATAATCTTTTAATTTAACTCCCGAAAGAGCGAAAAGTTCATAGCGTAAAAGATCGCCGTTTTCTTTGTCTATCCATAATTTGCGCGAAGGATAACTTTCAGTTTTCTTTTTTGCCTTTAGCTCCAAAACCCACGAATCACGTCCGTTTACTGTTTCAGAACCCGCGATAACAGGATCATAGCGGCTGGTTAAAGTTTCGTTATTAAGCGTGTCTTCGTAGGACATATCGGAACCCATCATCGATTCTTTGAGCATGTGTCCCGAAATCAACATCACTTCTTCCGTGTCAGGCGAATACACATAGAGCCTGCCATCCCTTTTTAAATACTTTGTTCCCCTGTCTTCCGTATTTGTAAACTCAATAAAACTGTGAGTGTTTCCCCTGCCCCACGCCTTAAATGTTTTCACATAACGGCGGTTCCCATTTTCGATAATAATCTCGCCTTCATACTCAATCGTCGCGTAAATCTCGTTGTTATCCACGCGCCGTAGCAGATCCGCCGCAGTTTGAGAAAAAGCAAGACCAGTAGTCAATAAAAACACCATAATGAAAAATATTTTTTTCATTTTTTTAACCTCCTTTTATTTATTTATGAGTGGGGAGAGCAGTGAGGAGTGAATAGTGAGCAGTGAGTAGTGATTGTTGTTTGTAATCTATGATTGCAAAACAATGCTAAGTTTACTAACAACAATCCTCACTCCTCACTGCTCACTGCTCACTGCTCATTCCCTATCTCCTCAACGCCTCAACAGGCTCTACAAACGCGCTTTTAAGCGACGGAATTAATGTGAAAATAGACGATACTACTACGCCTAACAGCCATGCCCTTAAAAGCAAAATCGGACTGAATTGGAAAAAAATAGCGTTGCTAAGCGGCATTTCGCTGAATGTGTTTCCGTACAGGTCTCCCATGCGAAGCGGATAACGGGAACCTACCGCGGTTAATATCCCGCCGATAACCACTCCGGCAAGAGCGCCAAAGGCCGCCATGAAAAAAGATTCAAAGAAAAACACTTTTACAATTTCCGCGCGGGTCATGCCAAGACAGCCCATCATGCCGATTTCCTTGATGCGCTCATGTATGATCATCACTATTGTATTAATTATAAGAAAACTTGCGACAATCAGGAATACCAGAAATACAACAGTGTATATGTTACTCGCAACTTTCATTATTGATACCCAGTAGTTATCATTCCATTCCGTCACATAACTGTCCTCTCCCAAAAGATTTTTAACTTTTTCTGTAATAGCGCCGCTTGTTTTTTCATCGTTAAGATAAATTACTAGCGATTGCGTTCCCTCATCTAAAACCAATAGCCGCTGAAGCCTTTCTATATCCATGACAATGTAGGTTTCGTCTAACTTGATGTAATCAAAAGTAAAAATACCCGTAATTTTTGGTGAAAGAAATTTTTCCGAATATTGAGCCGATATTGTCTTAAATGTAATTTTATCGCCAACAGATAACCCCGCTTTTTGCGCGAAGACATGACCTATGGCGCATTCGTTAGCTTCGGGAGACGGCCAACGTCCTTCTTTCAAACCGTCGCTGCGATCCGTCAGATTAAACGGGTTAGCCGCCATTTCATCTTTAATATCAAGCCCCCAAAGAACAGCGTGTTTAACGGTGTTATCCTGCAAAGTAGCCATTGTCGCAATCCGCGGAAAGACCGCCCTAACGCCAGGTATTTTATAAATATCAGCGGCAATTTCTTTCCAGCTTTTTCCGTCAGCCAATGGGTACTGCACCGGCATATACTCGCTTTCCGCTTCATACTGCGACGACACTACTCTGATATGGCCAAGTTCATAAATCTGCACCGTTTTGTTTATGCTCTCGATCATTCCTTCTATCAAAGACGAATAAACAACAATAAAGAACACGGCTATTCCCACGGCAGACAGACAAAAAAGCGTGCGCCTCATGTTACGCCAAATGTTACGGTAAGCGATAGTGATTAACATCGCGGTTCCGCCTTTTTTATATTCGTTCATTTTTAACCTCCGTTATTCAAACCGCAAACTTTCGGTAATTGGTTTCTTTAACGCCCTGCGCGTTGGGAAATACGCTACAAACGACGACAACAATGTGGCGACAACGCCTGAGCCGATAATTATCGGTACATTCCACACGCTGCGGAAATTTGCAGTTGTACGGAAGCCGATTCCTCCGCTCAAGGTGTCCGACATAGCGCTAAAATCCAAACCGTATTTCACCATGGGATAATTAAAAGCACAACCAATAATTATTCCCAATACGGAACCGATAATTCCTATAAAGCCGGCTTCCAGCATAAAGGTTAGGATCATTTGAGCGTCAGTCATTCCCATCGCCCTCATCATGCCGATTTCTTTTGTGCGTTCCAGTATCGCAAGCAAAATCGTGTTGGAAATTCCAAGGAAGGAAAGAAGCAATAAAAGAAATGCCAGTACCTGTGGCGCTCCTGTTTGTATCTCCTCGTAACCAAGATACTCAGCCATGTAGTCCTGCCATGTATGTACGGCTAGATCATCGGGCAAAGCCAGCCCCATACCGGCAAGTCCTTTGTTAAGCGCTATGGTTATTACGGCGGAGCTTTCGCTTTCTCCGGGAAGCCGTGAATCGGGAACTCCTCTTTCTCTGATGATTAATTCCGTTACCGCGCCCTGCAGCATCATGCCCGTTTCACTCTGCAAAATATCAAGCGGAATGTACGCCGTGTTGCCGTTTGGCAGCGGGTCGGGAGAATTAATAACACCGGCTACAACCACTTCAAAAGCCTGATTAATATGATTCACAGCCCCCTGAAAACCGGCGCGAATCATCGCGTCTAAAACTTTTGCAAGTTGATTTTCATCGTCTTCAATTAAAATATACGAACCCATAAATTCTTCTAAATTATAAGCGGACTGCACCAGAGTTTTATCTTCTTCGCGTAACGCGGGAAATAATTCTCCGTTCCATTTGTCAACGCGGATAATTTCAGGAGCCGCTTTAATATCGATCACCGCGTTAATGCGGACGTTATTTCTTCCTGACGCGGCAATCATCTCCCAATAACGGTCAAGGTCAGGTTTAGAAGCGTTCTTTTTTAACATCATGCGCTCATTGCCTTTAACCGCCTTTGTATCAACAGGATCAAAAATGTTTTTTGATACGGGAGCTTCACTGTAAAGAGAGCGGATAAAATCAGCGTCTTGACTATTTTGCGCGGTAAGAGAAATCAGCTCTTCAAGTTCTTTTCTGTAAGGGCGCGAAGGAATGCCTACTTTCAATTTTTCCGCCGCAACAGTTCCAAGAGCGATTTCAAAATTGCCATTCTGTATAAAACGCCCAAAATCAACATATGGCACATAACGCAAAACTTCCCGTTCAGCTTCGGGTTCCACAGCGTAAAAAATAATCGGCGCGGAACCCGATGTAGAGGAAAGCGTACCTGAAAAAGTATAACGTGGGGCGCTTACATACCCCTCATTGGAAAGCGCGTCACTGTATATTTCCCAGCCGTAAAAATTTTCATAACTTGGCAGCTCGTCTTTTTTTTCAAAGTAGAGTTTGGTTTGAAGTTTTGCCGCGCCTAATTCGTAATTAACAATATTTCTACGCGACTCAATAGTCATACCGCCCAACCAACTATTTATAAAGATGTAAACCGCGACGCTCACCATAATTGCCGCCGATGTCAGAAGAGTTTTTACCTTGTGACGCGCAATGTTACGCATGGCAATTTTCTTTAATTCCCAAATACCTGATAATTTCATGTTCACCCCTTTTTAAAGCGCTCGCAGGAGTACGCATTTAAATCGAATATGCAAAAAAGTTTCATGCCGCTTCTCCCTTTACCTCATCGCTTTCAATTTGCCCGTCACGGATACGCACAAGACGGCGGGCGTAATCCATAACCATCTGATCATGCGTGGAGAAAATGAAAGTCGTCCCTTCGGCTTTATTCAGTTTTAACATCAGTTCAAGAATCTCGCGCCCGATAGTGGAATCAAGATTGGCGGTAGGTTCGTCCGCTAAAATAATGGCGGGCTTTTTTACAAGGGCGCGCGCGATTGCGACTCTCTGCTGTTGGCCGCCTGACATTTCTTTAGGACGGCGTTTAGCCATTCCCTCAAGACCGACATCGCGTAACACCTGCGCGGTGCGTTCTTTGATTTCTTTTGAATTTACTCCCATCAACGTAAGCGGGAAGGAAATATTTTCTTCTACTGATAGAACGGGAATAAGGTTATACGCCTGAAAAATAAAACCGATACTGTACCGCCGTAGAAGCGCGAGCTGGTTACGCGTCATATTACTAGTATTGGAACCGCCTACGATTATGCTCCCGCCTGTCAGCGTATCAAGGCAGCCGATTAAATGAAGAAACGTAGACTTGCCGCTCCCCGAAGGGCCTGCGATAGCGGTAAATTCCCCGCCTTGAAATTCAAGGGTAACGCCGCGCAGGGCGTGTACCGTCTGATCATTAAGACCGTAGTCTTTTACTACATTTTCCGCTTTTACAACTGTCATTTATTTGCCTCCTTTTTCAACTCATTCAACGCGGCAAGACCAAACACATCCTTAGTCTTGAGTTCTTCCGCTATTGAATTTGGAACCAACATCATTGAGTTCCCCGCTTTTAAACCTTCGTTTAAAATCGAAAGTATCTTTAGTTTCATCGCTCCTTCATTCTTGGCGTAAATCGAAATCGCCTCTTCCAGTTTTTTTGCAATCTCAATTTCCGCTTCCGCGAGAAGAACGCGGCCATTCTTTTCCCTTTCCGCCTGAGCGACACGCGAAAGCGAATCCTGTAAAGGTTCGGGTATCTGAATATCGGTAATCTCAATATGAAGAACCGTTATTCCCCAATCGGTGGTTTTTTTGTCAACCTCTTCCTGAATTTGTCTTTCAATTACGTCACTGCGCTCAAGAAAAGTAGAAAGATCGTGGCTTGAAACCGCGTTACGCAAAGCGGTCTTTGAAGAGTACACAACAGCGTCAATGTAATTTTCAACTTCAAGAACCGCTTTTTGAGGATCCCATACCAGCCAGAAACATATCGCGTCAACATCAACGGTAACGGAATCGCCAGTTAAAGTTTTCTGCGCGGAAAAATCCGACACCCTGATTCGTATATCGACTGTTTGAGCGACTCGGTCGGCAATTGGCAGAAGGAAAAACAGCCCCGGACCTCTAACTTTTTGAAACTTGCCGAAACGAAGAACAATGGCGCGTTCCCATTCATTATTTTTTCGGATGCAGAACGTTAGGATAAACACAACAAGAAAAGCAGCAGTATAGACGCAAATATCCGAAATATTTTCCAGCGAAGCGGTCTTGAAAAAAATCGCCGTAAGCGCAATAGACGCGACAATCAATATGACAAGCTGAAGCAACATCAAAGAAAAATCCGGCTTCATTTTCATCGGTTTGTTACTGACCAACGGTTGTCCTTTATCAAAAAAACTCATTTCTTTTCCTCCTTTATAAGCGACTCTATTAATCCGGGCAGTTCTTTTTTTTCAACTCCCAGATCCCGCATTTCTTGAATGAATCTTCCGGCAACTTCCCTGATTTTCCGTTTTAGGCTGTCATCCTCGAGCACGGGCTTTTTATCGGAAATGTAAGTGCCGCTGCCCACTTGAGTCGCCAAAATCCCGCGAATCTCCAATTCGTTGTATGCCTTGGCGATAGTGTTCGGGTTTGTTTTCAGTTCCACCGCCAAAGAACGAATCGTAGGCAAACGGTCGCCGGGTTGTATCCGCCCCGAAAGAATAGCATATTCAATCTGCTGGATAATCTGCCTGTAAATAGGCGCGCCGTTCACCGTGTCCAACGTAAAATTGACAGCTTCCTGCGAGGCGGTTTTTATCTGTGTTGTACTTGTACTATTCATCTAGTACAATTATATATGTACTAGTACAATATGTCAATAAATTTTTTAAAAAAAAAGCTAAAATAATACTTGACAAAGGTTATACCTTTTATCATACTTAATGGTATGAAAACAGCGATTTATATAGATCAGGAATTATTTGATAAAGCGGAAAAGTTTTCTTACGCCGCCGAAATGTCACGCAGTAAATTATATTGCACCGCAATAAATGAGTACATTCAAAATCACGCTCAGGATAACATAACCGAGAGGTTAAATAGTTATTACGCAAACCACGAATCCAGTCTTGATGATGATTTAAAGGCTGTTGTATACAGAGCATTTGACAAGGAAGACTGGTAAATGGTTCGCGGTGAAATATGGTGGGCGGAGCTTCCGCTTCCCAGAGGATCAAAGCCCGCAAAACGCCGCCCTGTGCTGATTATTCAAGGTGACAGTTTTAACCGAAGCGGCATAAAAACGGTAATCTGCGCCATCATCACTTCAAATACGGAGTTGGCTTCCCTGCCCGGAAATTTACTGCTTGAAAAATCAATTTCCGGTTTGGAAAAAACATCAACTGTTAATTTTTCGCAAATTTATTCTCTTGATAAAACAGATTTATTAGAACATGTAACGATGTTGCCAAAGTTTATGATTGATAAAGTGAATAGCCGTCTAAAGCTGGTGCTGGAAATATAGCGGCGTTATGCGATATTCAACGATGACTAAATTTTACCCGGCAGTTAAAATAATATGTTAATAAACCCGTTTACCCGCGTCAGGAACTTCGCCGACTCAAACCCCGTTGCCATGCGTTACGCGATGGACGGCCTTCTTGCGGCGTTAGCTGTAAACATAGCTTCCAACAATAACAATTTATTCGCGCTTAGGCTTGGCGCGGGAGACTACCAGTTAAGCCTCGTGCAATTCCTGCCGCAAATATTCACCATGCTGATACTGATTCCCGGAGGACTATTTACCGGCAGCCTTCACAATAAAAGACGCATAATAATTGGCGCTTTGATTACAGGCGCGGCCGGGTATTTGCTTTGCGCTTTATCGCCATTTTTCAGGTTCGCGAATGTCGGGAGCGAACTTAATCATGAGTATTCGATTTACTTTTTTCTTGTTTTCCTGGCGTTTGCAGCGGGAGCTATGGCGACTTATAACATTTCATGGCAGTCATTTTTTCCTGAAGTCGTGGATTTAAAGGAGCGTAACTTTGTTTTAACAATGCGTTCCCACATGGATGTTTTTATCAGCATACCCCTGCCATTGTTGGTCGGCGCCATATTAATTCACACTGCGGCGGGCAGGGGAAAAATTATCGTTCATCAGAGTTTTTATTTATTTGCCGCGCTGTTTATGGTATTAGCAGCGATAAATTACCGTGGAATTAGCGCCGTTCGGCATATTACGCCAAAACGAGTTTCTTTTTCTGAAACAAAAAAAGCCGTGAAAAGCATTTTGCATAACAGGCAATATTTGCTGTTCATCGCTGCCGCGGTTTTCTTTTACATGACGTGGCATTTTGACTGGACATTGTACTTTATAGGACAGTTCAGTTATCTGAAAATGAATGAGTTTCAAATTGGGCTTACAACACTGGGCGCGACATCAGTCCAATTTTTAACAATGCGTTTTTGGAGCCGCGTAAATGAAAAGCACGGCGTTGTGCTTCCCGTAACCTTCGGTATTTTGGGATTAAGCCTTTGTCCAATCGCGATGATCACCGCGCTCAGTCTGCCAATTTCAATAGCGCCATACGTTTTTTTACTGCTGCACGCTATTGTGAGCTTTCCGCTTGCGACCACTACGCTGAATATGCTCCAATGCCTTTTGCAAGTGGCGGACGAAGAGTACCGCAGTTTTTCAATCTCGGTTTACACCTGCATTGTATGCCTGTCAAACGCGGTAATGCCCGTGGCGGGCGTAGCACTTTACCGCGCGCTTGGCGGCGACAGAAACGGGCTTAGGTTGGCTTTTGCGATTATATTCGCCCTGCGAATCATCGCCGCGTGTTTATGGCTTCTTCGGCTTAAATGGCAGAAGGATAGTGAGAAGTGAGCAGTGAGCAGTGAGAAGTGAGCAGTGAGAAGCGAGCAGTGAGAAGTGAGCAGTGAGCAGTGAGAAGCGAGCAGTGAGAAGTGAGCAGTGAGAAGCGAGCAGTGAGAAGTGAGCAGTGAGCAGTATATAGTATATAGTGGATAGATGAAGCGAAAATCTAACTACTAAATACTACTCACTACTCACTATTCACTACTCACTATTCACTATTCACTACTCACTACTCACTACTCACTACTCACTGCTCACTGCTCACTGCTCACTAACCACTACCCACTATTCACTTCTTCCTTATAACGTCAAACCCGCAGTAGGGAACCAAAGCTCTTGGGAGGCGCACTGTGCCGTCCGCTTGCTGGAAATTTTCCAGAATGGCGATAATGGCGCGGGAAATGGCGATTGCAGTCCCGTTCAGCATGTGGACATATTTATTTTTACCGTCGTCGTCTTTAAAACGGATGTTTAGACGGCGCGCCTGATAATCGGTGCAGTTTGAGGTGGATGTCACTTCGCCCCATTCGCCGTTATTCCTGCCGGGCATCCACGCTTCCAAATCCCATTTGCGGTAGGCGGGAGCGCCTAAGTCGCCGGTGCAGGTATCCACTACGCGGAATGGTATGTTAAGACCTTTAAAAATTTCTTCTTCTATAGAGCGCAGTTCTTCATGAAAGCGGCTTGATTCTTCGGGCAGACAGTAAACAAACATTTCAAGTTTTGTAAATTGATGAACGCGGTAGAGTCCTTTGGAAAATTGGCCAGCCGCGCCCGCTTCACGGCGGAAACAATGGGAAAGACCCGCCATCCGCAACGGAAGTTTATCTTTTGGAAGAATCATGTTGGAGTAATAACCGCCAAGGGTAATTTCCGCCGTCCCTACAAGACAGGTTTCTTCGCCCTCAAGGGTATACACATTTGACTCCGCACCGCGCGGATTAAAACCTATGCCTTCGAGAATTTCTTCACGGGCGATGTCAGGAGTAATAAAGGGAGTAAATCCCTTCTTTTGCAAAATATCAAGCGCGTAACGGATAAGGCCAAGTTCCAGATAGACCCCTTCGTTTTTTAGATAATAAAATTTAGTGCCAGACACCTTTGTTCCTGAATCAAAGTCGATAATATCGAGGTCCTGCCCAAGCTTAACATGATCAGCGGGGGTAAAATCAAATTTTACAGGCTCCCCTACCCTCTTTACTTCAAGATTGTCTTTGTCTTCCTTGCCAACCGGCGCGTCGGGATGCGCCATGTTCGGGATTTTTCGCGCTTCAGTTAAAAGCTCCGCTTCAACAGCCGCCAATTCGTTTTCCGCCGCCGCGATTCCTTCCTTTAATTTTTTCCCCTCTTCAATAAGAACGCCACGCTCTTCCTGAGCCAGCTTGCCCTTCATTGCGTCCGCGTTAGCGTTACGCTTCTGCTGTAATGATTGTAAGTGGGTAGTAAGTTCCGTTCTCTTGTTATAAAGACGCGCCACCGCCTCAGCATCAGCTTTCATAAACCGATCCGCGATATTCGCCGTAACCGCATGTAAATTCTCAGCGATAAATTTATAATCTAACATATTGGCATTGTAACAAAATAAAAAAACTTGGGCTAGTAGTCAGTAACATCAAAATATTTACAAAACATTATTCCAAAATTTTCTCTCGCAAAGGCGCAGGAGTCTGTAGGAAAACATCAGAGAAGAGGTTCACGCAGAGGCGCAAAGACGCAAAGGGCGCAAAGTTGTTGTTCGTTTGATTCTCGTATTCCTTTCATAATTCTTGTTAAAAGATAATATAACTTGAATAACGAAAATCTTACGTATGAAAACTTTGCGCCTTAGCGCCTTTGCGAGAGGTCTTTTTGTAAGTATTTAATAGTTACAGTTTACTAGTATTATTTAATAGAAAGCACATCAACTCCGCGCTCCAGAGCGACAAGGCCTGTTCTGGCTAACTCCAGAATTCCATACGGGCGCAGAAGAATTAGCAAACCGTTTAGTTTTTCCATGTTGCCTGTCGCTTCGACAGTGATGGTTTTTTGAGAAACATCGACAACGCGGGCGCGGAAGATGCCGGCTATCTCAAGGACTGCAGGACGGTTTTTTTCGTCAACGCCGATTTTTACAAGCATTATTTCACGGCGCAGACAGGAAGAGCCGTCAAGTTCCTTCACGGCGATTACGTCAACTAATTTTTCAAGCTGTTTAATAATTTGTTCTAGGATACGCTCTTCGCCGGTTACCGCGATTGTCATTCTGGAAATTGAAGGATTGTCAGTTTCGCCTACGGTTAAGCTGTCAATGTTAAATCCCCGTCTGCTAAATAGGCCTGATACCCTGCTTAGGGTTCCTGCCCTGTTTTCAACAAGAGTAGAGACAATGTGTTGTTTTATCAGTCCCTTTTTAACCATTGTTACTTTTTTTTGCCGGTTGCCGCATTTGCGACTTTTTGATTTATTTCGCTGAGACTTGCGCGGACAATTCTTGCCTTATCCAAAGCTTCTTGATTTCTGCCCATAGACTGATCAATTTCCGCCTGATCCGTTATATTATGAGCGTTGACGATTGCCTTATCAATCGCGTCATAATCAAGCGCTAACTGCGAATAACGCGCGGCGGCTACATTTTTTGTGGTTTCATCAATTTCCGTCCTTAAACCGGTTATTAAAGAATTCGCTTCCTCTCCGACTCTTTGGGCGCTGACTTTGCCGTCATTTATGGCCTTTTCAGCCGCCGCAATCGCTTCCGCCGCATTGGTTTTGGCGTTCTCATAATTCTTGGAATCCGCTTCCGCTTCCATGCGTTTTATAGCGTCCCTCGCCCGCGCAAGGGTACCGGAGGCATATTGAACCGCGTTTGGGTCATTTTCAGCCTTAAAAACAGCCTCGCGGGCTCTTTCCATTTCTTCAACCGGCGGTTTAGCGCACCCTATAAAAAGAACCAGAATAATACAGAAAATATAGATAAATTTTACTTTCATAAATAATCTCCTCATTTTTTAAGTATAACATATAAAAATATATGTTTCCAGTATTATCTTAATCGTTAGCCACTTGATTATTATCAATACACCCTTTATTTTCTATATATGAATATAGTTCGGTTCTTAAAACCGGCAGTTTTTTTATTTGAATGTATAAAACTCATGGTCATTTCCGCCATTTTAATCATACAGGGTGACGATCCGGGGTTGCTTATAAAGGTCATATTAGCCGCGCCGGGGGCTTTATTTCCCATTATGGCGTTATTTATCTGGCTTGATACCGACCTCTACAGGGAATATCTGCCCCTTTTTTCAGCGGGCAAGTGTATCGGCATTTTCCTTTTATTGGGCTGGTTTATCGTCTCCCGGCAATTTACAATGATTGGGAAAACCTCTGATTATACCGTATATGCCGGACTGATATTATTATGCGCCGATTTACTGTCTTTGGGCGCCGTTTTATTGATTAGTAAAAATGTTAAAAAATTGAACATGGAGGAAAAAGAATGAGAATTATTCCAATCGCGAGCGGAAAAGGCGGAGTGGGAAAATCTTTAGTCGCGGCAAATTTAGCCATATCTTTCGCCCAGGCGGGACAGCGGGTCGTTTTGACGGATCTTGACCTTGGAGCGTCAAATTTGCACCTTGTTTTGGGAAATCATTCGCCAAAAACCGGCGTCGGGACATACCTCAATAACGTCAAATCAAATTTTGCCGACGTTATTACCGAAACCGACGTGCGCGGCCTTAGGTTTATCCCCGGCGACAATGAAATCCCGGGAACCGCCAACTTATCCGTTTCCCAGCGCAAAGCGCTTGTCAAACAATTGCTCGCGTTAAAAGACGATACCGATATCCTTATACTTGACCTTGGGGCGGGAACGCATCAGTCTATTTTAGATTTTTTCCTGCTCTCAAACCACGGCATTATCGTTTCTGCTCCTATGGTTACGGCGGTGTTAAACGCCTACGTATTCCTAAAAAACTCAGTATTCCGCCTGATGTTCACCTCCTGCACAAAGGACTCTCCGGCTCGCGCCCAACTGGAAAATATACGCAAAGAAGGGGCGGGGCATATCTACATTCCAAAATTTCTGCCGCAGATAAAAAAAATAGATCCTGCTTCTCATGAAAGATTTGTAAAACGTTTGAACGCCCTCCACCCCCGGCTGATTATGAATATGGTAGACGAGCCAAAAAACGCGGAAGTCGCGATGAAGATACGCCGCTCCTGCGAAGAATACCTCGACTTAAAAATCGAACACATGGGAATAATCTACCGCGACTCAGTTCAGGATACGGCTCTTTCATCAAGGCTGCCAATTGTTCTTTACAAACCGCAGGCTGTTTTATCACAGGCAATTTACCGTATCGCGGATAAAATTTTGGAGAGCCCGGCGGACGATTTTGAGCTTGACGACAAACAAATAGATGACAGTTTCCAAGAAGCGGAACTTGAAGCGGAAGTTGATTTCGAGGCAAAAATGGAATATGTGGAAGACCTGCTTCATTCAGGAGCGATGAATCAGGGAGATTTAATAGAAACGGTAAAAACCCAGCAGTTTGAAATATCAAAACTTAAAAAGGAAAATAACTTTATTAAATTAAAACTGACAAAAGCCATACAGCAGGGCTTTAAGGTATAGTATGCCGTTATCAATACCGTTTCCTTCATGGCTTAAACCGGAAATAATTCCCGGCCTTCCAGTCCGCTGGTACGGGCTTATGTACATTTTCGCGTTTGCCACGGCGTTTCTTGTGTACCGCTGGCAAATAAAAGAGCGTAAATTTCCCATGTCGGAAGACGATCTTTCCGGTATGTTTACATGGGGAATACTGTGTTTGATTGTCGGGGCAAGGCTTTTCTCCACCCTCATTTATGAAACAGACGGCATTTACATTAAACAGCCGTGGTTAATTTTCTGGCCGTTCCGCAACGGCAAATTCACAGGCCTTCAGGGGATGAGTTATCACGGCGGCGCTTTCGCTGGGCTTCTTTCCGTCATAATTTACGCGAAAGTTAAAAAATATAATTTTAGGGAAATCTGCGATATGTTCGTGGCAAGCATTCCGCTTGGCTATACGTTTGGAAGATTGGGAAATTTTATAAACGGGGAACTGTACGGCAGAGCGACCGCAAGCCCGTTGGGAATGGTTTTCCCGCATGCTACGCCGCTTCCCGTAAGAGAATTGTGGGTAATGAAAATTGCCGAAAAAACCGGCACAGAAATAACAGGGACTCTTGTAAACCTGCCCCGCCACCCATCCCAACTGTACGAAGCGTTTTTTGAGGGAATTGTCCTTTGGGCGATTATATGGTTCTTCCGCAAACGAAAACCCTTTAAAGGGTTCCTGATTGGGCTTTATTTTCTGGGTTACGGCTTTTTCCGTTTCATTATCGAATATTTCCGCGAGCCGGACGCTGACCTTGGATACCGTATAGAATTTGTAAAAAGCACGCTTCCTACCGCTTATGCCCACCCCCTTCTTAGTTTCTCAACCGGGCAAATTCTCTGCTTTATAATGATTCTTTTTGGCGTCGTCTGGCTAATTATAGCTTCACGCCTGCCAAATAAAGAGGTTATCTATGTGTACGGTGAAGATGATGAAAAACCTCCTGCAAATACTGATAAGGAAGAAGCCGCGAAAGAGCGAAACAAGCGCCGTAAATTGCGAAAGAAACTGAAATAGCCACTTGAATATAATTTTCATTTTCGGTACTATAAAACTAACCGGAGGGTCTAATGAGTATAATGGATATGGTAAACCAGGGCAATGTCGCGGGCTTGGCTATTATGGGTGTTATCATTGTTGGAATATTGGCAATGATTTGGTTTTTCAGCAATGAGCTTAAAAAAGCCCATGGGGAAAAAAAAAATGATCAATCCGTAGGTTCCGTAGGTTCCGTATTTTCCGGTACTCAGCAATCAGGAAATTCCGCTGTTACCGCCGCTATTAGCGCCGCTGTCAATGAATACAGAAAAAATTAAATAACATTAAATAAGGAAGGAAAAAATGCCAAAAGTTAAATTAACAGATTTAGTATTGCGTGACGCGCATCAGTCATTGTTTGCTACCCGCATGGTTACTGCGGATATGCTTCCCATTTGCGACAAGCTTGATAAAGCGGGCTTTTTCGCGCTGGAAGCGTGGGGCGGGGCTACTTTTGATTCCTGTATCAGGTTTTTAAATGAAGATCCGTGGGAAAGGCTTAAAAAACTTAAAAAAGCTTTGCCCAATACAAAAATAATGATGCTTTTACGCGGCCAGAATCTTTTAGGGTATAGGCATTATGCCGACGATGTTGTAGAAAAATTCGTTGAATACGCCGCAAAAGACGGCGTTGATGTTTTCCGTATTTTCGACGCGGTAAACGATCCTCGCAACCTTAAAGCCGCCATAGAAGCCGCAAAGAAAACAGGCAAACATGTTCAGGCGACAATCTCCTACGCGGTAACTCCCTTCCATACAATAGAAAAATACGCTGAATTCGCTAAACAGCTTGCCGATACCGGCGCGGACTCAATTTGCGTTAAAGATATGTCCGGGCTTCTTAAACCATACGAAGGCTACGAACTTGTAAAAGCTATTAAAAGAGTGACAGATTTGCAAATTGAAATCCACACCCACGCCACTACAGGCATGTCCGTAGCGACTCTTACCAAGTGCGCCGAAGCGGGAGCGGAGATTTTAGACACTACAATCTCATCAATGTCGATGGGAACAAGCCACAGCCCTACGGAAACAATGGTAGAGATTTTCAAAGGCACGGAGTACGACACCGGCCTTGATACCGCCCTGTTACTCGAAATTGCCGCGTATTTCCGCGAAGTCCGCAAAAACTACAAAAAGTTTGAGTCGAGCTTCCTCGGCGCTGATACCCGTATCCTCGCGAGCCAGGTTCCAGGCGGAATGTTGAGTAACCTTGAAAGCCAGCTTAAAGAACAGGGCGCTTCCGATAAAATTGACGAAGTACTCAAGGAAATAGCGGTTGTTCAAAAAGACTCCGGTTTCCCGCCGCTTGTAACTCCCACAAGCCAAATCGTCGGAACGCAAGCCGTGTTTAACGTGCTTTTTGGCAGGTACAACAAGCTCTCAGGCGAATTCCAGGACCTTGTCGTTGGAAAGTACGGCGCGTGTCCCGCGCAAAAAAATCCCGATGTTGTTAAGAAAGCCCTTGATGCCCTTAAAATGGAAAAAGAAATCACCCACCGCCCTGCGGACGACATTCAGCCGGAATATTCCAAACTTGAAGAAGAGGTAAAAAAACTTTTAGGAACAAGTACAGTTACAACCGAAGACGTTTTAACTTACGCGATGTTCCCGAAAGTCGCGCCTGAATTTTTCAAAAAACGCGCCGACGGGCCCGTGGTTTTTAAACCTGAAGCCGAGAGCGCTCCTGCCGCTAAAGGACAAGCCGCGCGTTACTCTATAAACGTAAACGGCGCGAATTACGACGTTGTTGTCGCTCCCGCAGGAACAGTAGCCGTAGCTCCAACAGCAGGCGCTCCTGTCACAGCCGCCGCGCCTGCCGCGTCAAGTGGAGTTGGTTCTGTAACTGTTATAGCTCCCGTAACCGGCGTTGTACTTCGCTATGCCGTCTCTGAAGGCGCGGAAGTAAAGAACGGCCAAACAATAATAATTTTAGAGTCCATGAAAATGGAACTGGAAATAAAGGCAAACGCGTCAGGCAGAGTGCATTTTATTGTTCCCTTAAACACGAATGTTTTAGGCAAACAGCCTATCGCCGAAATCAGCGGCGCCGGTATTGCCGCTCCTGCGGCGGCTCCCTCGGCTGCCCCGGCTCCAACAGCGGCTCCTGCGTCAAGCGGCGGCGGAACGGTAGTTGGCGCTCCTGTAGCGGGCGTTGTTTTACGTTACTCAGTAAGCGAAGGCGCAACAGTCTCCAACGGTCAAACAATCGCAATTATCGAGTCCATGAAAATGGAACTGGAAATAAAAGCAAACGCCTCCGGCAGAGTGCATTTTATAGCCGCGCTTGGCACTTCGCTTGTTTCCAAACAGCCGATAGCGGAGATAAGTTAGATATTGGACAGTAGTTAGTAGACACTACTACTCTGTAACATCTAAATATTTACAAAAAAACCTCTCGCGAAGGCGCAAAGGTTGTTGTTTGCAGGATCATCGTTTTCCCTTCAAGATTTGTAGTTAAAATAATATATCTTAATCAGCAATGGATTATCGGACAGGAACTTTGCGTCCTTTGCGCCTTTGCGCCTTTGCGAGATAAAATTTGAGAATAATGTTTTGTGAAGTTTTAGATGTTATTGACTAATAGGTCAAAATTTGCAAAAACAGTCAAATTTTTCGTAATTTTTATACAACAAGTTCTTGTAATAATATTTATCTTGTGATAAAATTTAACTATGGCTTGTAATATTATGGAAAAAAGGTCAAATCTCATTCTTCTGGTATATTTGATACTTGCTTTAATAGGCTCGTCTGCCATTTCTGTGGGTGAGGCCTTTTACTTTGAACAGTCAATCAGTGACAATATGGGTTCAGGCAGATATTATTCCTCAGAAAACCATAATATTGATTGGTTAGCCGGAGCTACAATAAGAAAAGCCAACAGCTATTCAAATTCCCTGCTGCGAAACAGCTTGTTCCGCGCATTTTCATTTGCCGGAATATTCGTTATCGCGATGTATCTGGAGGTGGCGAGTCTAAAAACAATAAATAATGACAATGCGCCAACAATAAAAAATCTTATTTCTTTGAAACTCCGAATCTGACGCTTTTTTTTCATTTTGTTTTTCTCCCTAAAATCACAGGGAAAGCGCGGAAGAAAAAGAGGTATTATTTATGGAAAGAATATTAGAAGAAGACATTTTTATAACAGAAACATCACAACCTGCTTCATGGGCTACCTTAAGTGATGCGGGAAAAGACTTAACTATAGACAGCGAAACAGAGGAAAATATAAACCTTATGCTCACGATATGCGACAATCTGAATGAACTCTTCGAGAAGTTAAGCAAGTTAAATTATTTAATGGGGAGAAAAATCATAGAATACAATTTAAACCAAAAAAATAAAGGAGAATAAAAATGAAGATTAAATTCAAGCTGAGCATTATGATGATCGCCATTGTAGCGATCGTGGCGGGTGGCATTGCCATAATTGAATTGGTGAAGTCAAGTGAAATAACTATGGCTCTTGCCAAACAGAAAACCATGTATCTGGCGCGGCAGCGGGCGCAGTATTGGGACGGACGCATGACAGGCTATATAAACATCCTGCAAACATTGTCAAACAACTTCAACTTTTATGAAAACATAGCGGCGGATACACGACGCAAAACATACGAAGACACTTTGCAGTCCGTTTTTGAAGACGTGCCCGATTTTGTACGAATCTTTACCGTTTGGAAACCAAACGCTATTGACGGCAATGACGCGCGTAACATAGGCATGATAGGTTCAACTCCCACAGGACAATTCGCTTATGTTCTTTCAAGGGAAGACGGGACTATAAAGCCTGTAAACGCCACCATGGTTTCTGAGATTATGGAACACATGACGGGACCAAACAAAATGACCGTTTTTATGTCCGACATATCTCCTCTTACTAATATGGGAAAGCAAACTTATTGCGTCAGAATCCAGGTCCCTATTATTAACAAACGTATAAACGACGTAGTCGGAGTAGTAGGCTGTCAGTTGGATATCGCCATGTGTCAGCCCAGAATAGAGCAGACTATGAAAGATTTTGAAGAAGTTACCAGCATGGTTATTTACACAGACCAAGGGTCTATTTTGGCAAATTATCTGCCTGAGTTTATTGGAAAGAAAATTGACGAGGAAACGCAATACGACCAATACTTAAACGACGTTAAAACGGCTATAAAAAACGCGAAAGAATGGCAAGGTATGGCTTACGACCCTGAACTAAAAACAAACATGGTAATGGCTATTGCCAATATTCCAATAGGGGTTTCCCCGACAACATGGTCTGTAATGGTCGGTTCAACGGAAACTTATATAATGAAGGAAGTGAACGCGCTAAGAACGTTTGTCATTATTTTGGCGGCGATAGCCCTAGTAGCGGCGGTTGTAATTATCTACCTTGTCCTGAACAACACTACCGCGCCAATCGTCAAGGTAGCCAACACTCTAAAAGACATCTCCGAAGGCGAAGGCGATCTGACGCGGACTATCCCCGTCGGTTCCAAAGACGAGGTAGGCGACCTTGCCGACTACTTTAACAAAACAATTCAGAAAATTAAGAACCTGGTGCTTCTTATTAAAAAGCAGGCCGGCGCTTTGTCAGATATAGGTACTGCCCTGTCCAGTAATATGACCGAGACCGCGGCGGCAATCAACGAGATTACCTCAAACATCCAGAGCATCAAGGGCAGAGTCATTAACCAGAGCGCCAGCGTAACCGAAACAAACGCGACAATGGAACAGGTTATCGCCAACATCAACAAACTCAACGCCGAAGTGGAAAAACAGAGTCAAAATATTTCCCAGGCGTCATCCGCCGTTGAGGAAATGGTGGCAAATATCAATTCTGTCACCGGCACGCTGGTCAACAACGCGACTAATGTAAATTCGTTAAAAGAAGCCTCCGAAGTAGGACGCTCCGGATTGCAGGAAGTGGCGACAGACATTCAAGAAATATCCCGCGAATCAGAAGGCTTGCTGGAAATTAACTCGGTAATGGAAAACATCGCCAGCCAGACCAATCTGCTTTCGATGAACGCCGCGATTGAGGCCGCCCACGCCGGCGAGGCGGGCAAGGGGTTTGCCGTAGTCGCCGATGAAATCCGCAAACTGGCGGAAAGTTCAAGCGAGCAGTCAAAGACCATTGGCACTGTTTTAAAGAAAATAAAAGACTCCATAGACAAGATAACCAAATCCACCGATAACGTGCTTAAAAGGTTTGAAGCGATTGACACTGGCGTTAAGACTGTTTCACAGCAGGAAGAGAATATCCGCAACGCGATGGAAGAACAAGGCGAGGGAAGCAAACAACTTCTGCAAAGTACAGGCAGTTTGAAAGAAATAACCATACAGGTAAAAGGCGGCAGCGAAGAAATGCTTGACGGCAGTCAGGAAGTAATGAAAGAAAGCCAGAACCTTGAAAGGGTAACGCAGGAAATAACAGGCGGCATGAACGAGATGTCCACGGGCGCGGAGCAGATTAACATAGCCGTAAACAACGTCAATGATATGACCCAAAAGAACCGCGAAGCCATTAACGATTTGTTGCGTGAAGTTTCAAAGTTTAAAGTGGAGTAAATTCTTAAAGAAGTGGTTAGTAGTTAGCGGGTAGCAGATATTTTGTGTTGTTAGTAAGCTAAGAGTATGGCAACAAGCTTAGTTTTCTAACAATAACACTAATCACTACCTGCTAATTACTAACCACTATCTACTAACCGCTAACCACTGGACATCCCCTAATATTCAAAAACAACCTATAACTTGACGATGAATAGAATTTATGTTATATTAAGATATATTAATCTCAATTAAGGAGATAATATGAAATATCCATTCTTGTTATTAACTATCTTTTTATTATTTGGCTGTACTTATGAAGAAACAAAATTTCACGTTTATTATCATGGTAATGATTCTACCGCAGGCAGCCCTCCAAGAGATTCAAGAGAATACTCAACAGGAGAAACCGTAACAATTCTTGGAAAAGGAAATCTCGCGAAAGGCGACTATACTTTTCTTGGATGGCGGTTTTATGATCAGCTTTATTATACGGGAGATAATATAACAATACGTTATGATGATGTGAATTTATACGCGGTTTGGGACGACGGGCTTAATACCCCATTTTCGTTCAAAATTGATAATGGGGAAGTAACCATTACCCGTTATAATGAGCAAAATACCGCTTCTGTTACAATTCCAAATACTCTGCAAAGCAAACCTGTTACATCAATTGATGATAATGTTTTTAGTAATTTGTCTCTAACGGACATAAACTTGCCAAGAAACTTAAAAAATATCGGTATTTGGGCTTTTGCCTCAAATAATATTACCCGTCTCATTATTCCCGATTCGGTAGAATCCGTCGGATTGGGCGCGTTCAGGAATAATAAATTAGCAAAAATTACCTTTGGAACCGGCGTCAGCGCCATAGCTCCCTATACGTTTGGTAATAATCAGCTAACAGATGTTACAATCCCCGATAATATTAAATCTATTGGAGTAGGGGCATTTCATGAAAACAATATAACCATGATAAAGATTGGCGGGGAAGCAGATATTAAGAGTGACACTTCATTAGGGAGTTATGGCGCGTCTTTTAAAGCATATTACGATCTTGAAAAAAAAGCCGGTCTTTACATTTATGTAGGTGATGACGTTTGGGAACGCTACTAAAATAAATAGCCTTACTATTTGCTATTCACTACTCATTATTCACTATTCACTATTTACTACGAGCTTTCCCTTAACTCGCGCAGTTCGTGCAAAGTGCGGAGTTTCCAGACGGCTTTTTCCTGAATTTGACGGACGCGCTCGCGGGTGATGCCTAGATATTTTCCGGTTTCTTCCAGAGTAAGCGGGTTTTCCCCAGTCAGGCCAAAACGCAGTTGGATTATTTTCATCTCTCTTTCTGATAACTGCGAGAGAATCCCGCCTATGGTTTCCTGCAATGTCATGGAAAAAACCATCTCAAACGGTTCGGCTCTAGCGTCGTCTTTAATTAAATCGGCAAGGCGGGTAAGATTCCCATCGTCAACAATGGTGTCCAAACTTGTCGTCTCCTGGGACAACTTCACTATTTCTTTTACCTTAGAAACGGGAACGTCCAAATACTCGGACAGTTCGTCTTCGTTGGGGTCGCGTCCCAAGTCCTGCGTTAGCTGTTTTGCCACATAATAGCATTTCTTGATTGTGTTGAGCATGTGAATCGGTATTCGGATAACGCGCCCCTTGTCCCCTATGCTCTTGATAATAGCCTGCCTAATCCACCAAGTGCCGTAGGTGGAAAAACGGCAGCCTCTTGTGTAATCAAAACGTTCAACCGCTTCAATTAGGCCGATATTTCCCTCGTCAATTAAATCCAATAGCGAAAGGCCGCGGTGCTGGTAATTTTTCGCGATGGACACGACAAGGCGCAGATTGGCGTTTATCATGGAGTTTTTATAATGAAGAAGGGCGCTGTCAAGAGCGGCTTTTTCTTTGCTGTAATCAATATCTTTGTTTTTCTTTTTGTCCGATTCCAGTTCTTTAAGTTTCGCGCGGAGGTTTATTATTTTCTCGCCGATATTTTGCTCTTCCTGCAAAGTTAAAAGCGGGAACCTTGAAATTTGACGGAAGTACAACGCTAACGGATCAGATTCCTTCTGCGTCTTCATTCGTTTTTGAGACTTATCTAATAATTTTTTAGGACGTTTTCCCGTCTTCTCAAACCTAACTTCCATTTTCTACCTCTTAAGTTCTTTGATTATTTCCAGGATTATATCCAGCTCTGGGAGCTAAAGCCGGATCCATAGGATTATCGTTTCGGAAAACCATGAAAAAAAGCTGAGGTTTAACCGAAACCGCGTTAATGCCCAATTTACCCAATTCCATTCCCGGCGTTATTCTGTCGCCGACATTTACGGTAATGGTTTCACAACCGCCGTACATGTAATAATAACCGCCGGCAGTCTCTACAATTACAACTCTGCCAAACTTGCGCCAGGGGCCGGCAGAGACCACATTCCCCTGAGTCAAACTCCGCACCGATTCAAGTTTTTCTCCTTCTACAACAACGCCCATCTGTCCTGTCATGTAAGAAATTTCTTTAGGCGTTACAGGCCAACGCAACGCGTAAATCCCTGTCGGAACCGTCTTGTTTGCCGCGGGCGGTTTGCTTGTCGCATTATTTGCCGCAGACGCGCCTTGCGTCCCAAAAGAAGCGTTCTTTTTCGGCACTTTAACCCCATCGCCTATTTTAAGCACATGATCGGAAGAAAACCCGTTTATTTCCAGTAATCTCTGTAAAGAAATGCCGTTACCTCGCGCTATGCTGTAAAGCGTGTCGCCTTTAACCGCTTTGTAAATAACATACGTTTGCGGATTCTCGGTAACAGGTGTTGTAGCGCCCGTATTCTGCCCCGGCAAAGAAGAACCGTTAGCGGGAACCGGTATTATCAGTTTTTTTCCCACGCTAAGCTTGGAAGGATCTGAAATGCCGTTGGCTTTCATTAGCTCATCAGCCGAAACATGATAAAAACGGGAAAGCGAGAAAATCGTATCGCCCTTTCCAACTTCATGGATCAGATTTTCCGCGACAAGCGTTCCGGAGATTGGAATACCCATCAATATTAAAACCAATAAAAACGTTTGGAGATACTTCACGGCACTTCATTATCGGCGTAAAAGTCAAATTTCTGCACTCGAATTCTGAGATTTTTTGGGTTTTCTAGCATTTTTATTAAAAAATAAGCGAATTTTAACTATGAACAGAAATCCCCTCTCCTCTACACGATGTATGCCCAAAGAATTTATTTTGTACAGTCAGGGCATTTTTATTTTCCAGCCTTTCAAGTACCAGTGACAACGAAAATATCATTTAATACGCTAAATGAAGCGATGCTTCCCTGGAGGTGAGCCGTTAAGTCGAGTGCCTAGGGCGGGTATCGCTTTTTTATTCTAAAGAATGACAAAATCGACAAAAGTGTCATTTTGCCGCATGATATACTATACTGGGCTATACTCATAGGTTATAATGAATAATACGGGAGAGGTAAACTGGTGAAAAAGAAAACCATTGTTTACTTACTAATTTATATAGATGATATTCCAACAAAAGAGAAACTTTTAAGTCTTGGGTTCAGCGTATGAAATATGATAAACTTATCATAGGGAGGAATACCTAACAATGGCAAATGCTAAATTATCGCAGGCCAAAAACGCTAAGAATGATGAGTTTTATACCCAGTGGGCAGACATCGAAAAAGAAGTTCAAGCGTATCTGGACTTTGCTCCCGATGTTTTCTGCGGTAAAACGGTCTTATGCCCTTGCGATGACCCTTATGAAAGCAATTTTTTTAAGTATTTTGCTTTGCATTTTCACAACTTTAAACTAAAAAAACTTATTGCCACCTGTTATGCGGGTTCTCCGATTGCCAACAAAGAGCTTTCTTTGTTTCCCGATGAAAGCGAGGAAAATAAAACCACAAGAAAGCCGCATAAAATTGAAATAACAGAAATTCCAGACATGAATAACGATGGGGCTGTTGATTTAGTCGATGTTGAATTGCTCCTTGCCAGCAACAGGAATCATCTAACCCGTTTAGATGGCGACGGGGATTTTAGGAGCGAAGAGATAAAAAAATTGAGGGATGAAGCCGATATAATCGTTACTAATCCGCCGTTCTCGCTTTTTCGTGAATTTTTGGCATGGATAGTTGAGGCTAAAAAAATGTTTCTTATAATCGGTAACATGAACTCAATTACCTATAAAGAGGTATTCCCTTTAATAAAAGAAAATAAAATGTGGCTTGGTAATGGATTTAATGCTGGAAACGCATTTTTTTTTACACCTTTTGCAGATAGTTATGGCGAGGGTGTTTATAATCCTGAAACTGGTTTAGTTAAATTTAGAAATTGCTGTTGGTTCACCAACCTTGACCACGGACGCCGCCACCAACCTTTATCGCTAATGACAATACAGGACAATTTAAAATTCAGCAGGCATAAAGAAATCAGAGGGAAAAAAACTTATGACAAATATGATAATTATGATGCAATCGAAGTTCCCTATACCGATGCAATACCTTCCGACTATGACGGTATTATGGGCGTTCCTATTTCTTTCCTCGATAAATATTGTCCCGATCAGTTCGTGATTATGGGAGCTACACAGCGTGGCTGCCATGATGAAGTACCGGACACAAGGAAATACGATGATTATTGGGAAGTTAAGCCTGACGGTACGCCAACCGGTTCTTCAGGCGGTAAAACAAATGAAAACGCCAATCTACTAGGAAATGACGGCAAGAAAAATTATTTTATAAATAAGAAAGGAAGAATTATTCAGTCTGCTTATCAACGTATTTTCATCAAAAAAAAGGGTAAATAAATGAAAACGGAACTTAAAAAATATAAAGTAAGCGAAATAGTAGACGGTTTTGTTTATAACGAACTCGAAGGGAAAGGGCTGTTTGGACTGTCCGGTAAACTGACTATACAACCTGAATATCAACGCAATTATATATATGCTGACGGTAAAAAAGATGTCGCAGTCATTGAATCGCTTTTAAAGGGTTATCCTCTTGGGCTAATCTATTTTAACAATGTGGACAAAAATAATTTTGAAGTATTGGATGGTCAACAGCGAATTACTTCTATCGGTCGTTTCACTACCGGAAAATTTTCCATTAAAGATGAAAATGGACATGAGCAATCATATTCTTCCTTGTCTGAAGACAAGCGATCAAAAATCATGGAAAGCGAATTGTTGGTTTATCATTGCGATGGTACGGAAACAGAGATTAAAGAATGGTTTAAGACAATAAACATCGCAGGTGTTCCGTTAAATGAACAGGAATTGCTTAACGCCATTTATTCAGGGACATTCGTAACATTAGCAAAAGCCGAATTCAGCAATTCAAGTAACGCCAATATCCAAAAATGGAGCGTTTATGTTTCAGGTTCGGCGCAAAGGCAGCAATTCCTTGCGACAGCATTATCTTGGGTCGCCGCTTCAAAACAACAACCTTTAGATAAATATATGGCGGAACATCGTTATGATAAAGATATCAAAGAACTTAAAACATATTTTAACACGGTAATAGATTGGGTTTCTGGCGTTTTCCGTGATGTAGAAAAAGAAATGTGCGGTCTTGAATGGGGGCGGTTATATGAGGAATATCATAAAGAATCTTATGACCCTTCAAAAGTATCAAAAGCGCTTCAAAAACTTTACGGAGACGTTTATGTAAAAAACCGTAGAGGGGTTTTTGAATATATTTTAGGCGGTGGAAAAGAAAAACGACTTCTCGAAATCCGTGTTTTTGATGACGCTGTAAAACAGACAGTTTACAAACAGCAAACCAATGCCGCAAAGAAAAAAGGAGAATCAAATTGTCCGTTATGCGCTATCGGGCATGATTCAAACAAAAATAAAATCTGGAAATTGACTGAAATGGACGCAGACCATGTAACAGCATGGAGCAAAGGCGGCACAACAAATATTAAAAACTGCCAAATGCTCTGTACAACCCATAATCGAGCAAAAGGGAATAAATAAAGGAAGAAATAAAAACATGGAAGAAGATGAAGAATATGGTGATTATGAAGGCTGGGTTGAACAGGAAGATATTTTATGTAAGAAATGCGATAGGCCTTTAGACTGCATAATATATGAGATGGACCAAGTTCTACAGTAATTATCAGCGATTAAAAAGCAAGGGGAAATAAATGGGCGAGTACAAAAGACCAAGCTGGGACGAGTATTTTATGGAAGTCTGCGAGGCAATTTCCAAAAGGGCGACCTGCGACAGGGGGCGATCCGGCTGCGTGATTGCCAAGGACAAACAGCTTCTTGTGACAGGCTATGTGGGAGCGCCGGCGGGGCTTCCGCATTGCGACGAAGTCGGGCATCAAATTAAAAAAATGATCCACGAAGACGGCAGAGAAACCACCCATTGCGTCAGAACCGTCCATGCCGAACAAAATGCCATTTGCCAGGCGGCAAAACGCGGCATTTCCATTGACGGAGCCACCCTCTATTGCAGAATGACTCCATGCAGAACTTGCGCCATGCTAATCATCAACTGCGGAATTAAAAGAGTCGTCTGCCAACGCCGTTACCATGACAACGAAGATTCCCTTGCAATGTTTGAAAAAGCGGGAGTAATTATCGAACACCTAAATGATGAATTGCAAAAATATGACAATCAATAGAACCTTAGGTTCACAGAACCTATGGTTCTAAGAACCTAACAGGACTCAAGAATTATGCGGTATTTTAAATAAATCTCTTCTAATGTATGCAATGGGCCGGGGGCATTTACCCTTTTACGCAAAGTGCAAGCGTCACGTCTTTCTAGGAAGAAATCGTAAATAGCCCGAGGATCATGTTCGTTTACAACAGAATAGACAGGTTTGGAATCAAGGTATGACCTGACTTCATCATGGCTTACAGATGATACGCCGTAATGCGTCAACCTGCCTCGAACCTGTAAAATTTCCTCATAAGACAGGCCAAAAAGAAATTCTTCAAGCGCCCATCTTGTATAATCATTTGTGGATTCTTCTTTTAGAAAATCTTCCCATTCAGTATCGGTACCCATATCAATGGATATTCTTAACAGCTCTGTGTTGCCGTCCATCGTCCCAAAACTTGGCGGAGCGGAATCTCTGGCTTTCCAAAGAGAAGAAAGAGCCATAAGGTGATGGATACTGCGCTGATCCGTGCCGCTGTCCCATAGATCGATTAAATCGTTGGCAAGCATGGACTTTGTGTTTGGTGAAAAATCTGGGTCATCAAGGCAGGAAAAATAAACGTCTTCCGCCATTAACGTAAAAACCACGGTAAAGGGAATGTTTTTTAAATGGGAATGTAATTCGGTATTTTTTTCGGTTAGCCGCGAGAGCAGCGCGAACGCGTGAAATTTCGCAATTAAAAAACTGCGAAGAGTGGCTACTTTGGCGGGAGTACGAAGCACATGCGACGGAGTGGAAAAGGCAAGCAATGACTCCGTAAGTTGATTTTCATTAACAAGAATATCCTTAACAAACTGAGTTTCCCTTATAGAAGGATAATCAAATACCGCATTCCCCAAGTTACGCAGCCGCCTAAATCTTTCATGCGCCAAAAAATAATCCTGCGGCCTTTTTTCCTTTAGCCATTCTTCTGTTTTTTCAACCAGAACTTCTTCTTCTTCTGATAGCACTTTATAGGAATGCTCATTAATCTGTATCATAATAGATAGATTATACTATGGATTTTGAAAATACACAAATATTTTTTTATGTTGTATTGTTAATTTTTTAAGAGTGTGTTATAATATTACTGTTAGGGGGTGCACCGGTTTCGACTGGTACGTCTTCGGGGTATAGACTGCAGATGGAGCGCCCATCTCCTGATTGGGCAAAAATTTAACTGCCAACACTGACAGTTACGAATACGCCTTAGCTGCGTAATCGCGTGGAACTGCCCCGCCGCTCTGAGGGGCAACTTCCGCGTCGCAATCAGAGCTGGTCTTGCCGCAGCGTCCGGTGGCGGCATGATAAGATTTTCCGGAATACGGACAGGCCGCGCGCCGTTTAGCCAAGCCCGTCCCGACAATTTAATAAACGGCTAAATCTGTAGACGTTTATGTTTCGCGTATTGGGACGCGGGTTCGACTCCCGCCACCTCCACATTTTTTCGCAAAGACTCTTGCGAATTATTCAGCGGAGCGCGCGATACGGAAGCCCATGAATATGAATGACATATCCATTTTTATAAAAACCCTGAAAGCGGAACGGACTGTCGGGCGGCCTGATAACCATGTACTGCCTCTTACGCTGTGAAAATTATCATCTACATTATCTGAACACCATTCAAATACGTTTCCGTGCATGTTGTGCAAGCCCCAGTTGTTTGGGGAATATTTTCTAACGGGAACTGTTTTAAAAATTGAGGCGTTTTCAGAATTAAAATTGGCTTGATTGGGCCTGATTGTTTTTCCAGTGTTGTATGGAGTCGTGGTTCCGGCGCGGCAAGCGTATTCCCACTCCGCTTCGGTAGGAATTCTGTAACCGTTAGCCTTGGAGTTTTCATTAACGGAGTTCCCTGAAATCGCGTAAACGGGAGTTAATCCCTCTTTTTTACTCAGCCAATTGCAGTACTCCGCGGCATCGTAAAAACTTATATGCACTACCGGATGATTGCTTTCCTGAGTAAAGCCGGGATTTCGCCAATTCAGTCCATTTCGCTCTTCAATTTCATCAATTAAATAATTAAAGAAACAACTTTTTCCGGATTTCTCCGCCGTAGTTTTATATCCGGTATCTGTAACAAAGGCGCTAAAGTCGGCGACGGTTACTTCTACGGTTCCTAAATAAAAATCTTTTACGGTAACAGTCCGCTGTTGTTCGTCATCCTGATGCCACTCTTCGGACGCGGGACTCCCCATTGTGAATGTCCCACCATTGATCAGTACCATATCTTTTATTGGTTTTTCTTCCGTATCATAACTGACTAAGAGTACCATTCCAGCGACTGATTTTTGATTCATAAAATTAGTTTTTATCTGCATGGTGGAATACTCATATTTTGAATTGCCGAACAGAATAAAATCTTTTCCTATAATACGGGAAAGTCTGGATGGTATATCATCTTTTTGTTTATCAAAAGCGGCAAGCAAAGAATCAATATCTAACGCTGAACGTGAATATAAAATTACTATATTTTCCGGCCTTGGCGAACCGTCGGTTTTTATCCACTCGTTATTATTAATTTTAACCGCTTTGTTATTTTGCCCGCTAGTGTAAAACGCGTATGTGTTCATCGTACTGCCCTTTGGCAGCCCGCTATTATCAATATTTAACCGAATCTGCGTCCCTGTTTTTACCGTTGACGGCAAACGATAAACGCCGTCATCTAAAAGTTTGACTGCCGCAGCTTCATTTTTTCCAGATAACTCGACTTTTATTTTTCCGGTAAATTCAATCGCTTTTTCATAGACGGAAAAATCTTCGTTAATTACCAGCGCCTGCTCGACCCATTTTCCAAACGTATCGTAACTTATCCATGTAAATCCGTTATTGCCCCATTCCTCGCCCCAGCTATTCATAATTTCAAAGGCGCCGCCGTATTTTTTGTCATCATACCCTACTACGCAAAGCGCGTGTCCTTTTTCAGGAACGCGTGATTCGCCACTTTCCGGCGTCCAAATATCTTTTGCGTTGGAAAATGAATCCGGCACGCAGATGCCGATAATAACAGGATTATTGTCCGCAAGGCTTTTTTTTACCTGCTCGATCTTATACGCGGGGGTAACATTTGTATTGAACAATTTACTAAACCCCGGAACAGGGTTTATTAAAAATCCCTGCTGTTCCAATCTTTCATAAGTAACCGGATTATCATCAAACACCGCGCGTCTGGGCATGCCATACAATGTCATAAAGTTTAAGATGTCAACAGGGTCAGCTCCCTCCTCATCACCTGGAACATTTTTAAATTCCCTTGCGGCAAAATAAAGGAACAACGGAGAAAACGCCATTTTTGTTGTAAGGATTTTATCGGTTCGATTAAGATAATGCGATTCAATAATTGTCCGCGCCGCATAAGCGCTTGCCCAACCTGTACATGAGCTGAGATATCCCTGATTACCGGGAATAGGGGCAAAATCTTTTAATGAAACTGACGCGGGAAGGGATACGACTCTGCCTGATTGCCCGCGTGTGGTACCGCTGCTTAATTCCGCGACCTTATTATATTTATCATTGTTAAGGATTGCTCCTCTTGCGGAACTGGTATTTTGAAAATCCAGTTTTCCTAAAGTTGTTGACGTTCCCTGTTTAGGAGTTTGAGTAACACAAGTAAGCAGTGAAGCTGCCAATACAACCGCGGCTAAGATAGAAATAATACGTTTCATTTTAAAATCCCCCATAAAATTTTATGTATATGCTTTATAAAAAATACCCCGTTTTTTCTGAAAAAGCAATAATAGAGAGGTATTAATAATAAAAACATACAAAGTACGCATAGAGTTACAAAAAATTTCGATATTTACTGATTTTTTTTACAGCCCGCGGAAGCGTCTATGAACCTCTTAGCGAAAAATACCATGTTTTTTCAATAGGTTGGGGTTTTTATCAAAAAAAGAATTAATTTTCCTCATTTTCCGGCATTATAAAATCAGGAAAAAGTATTTTTACATAGTCCCGGCGACCATATAAAATCCGATCAACATATACTGTTTTATCTTCGTATCTGTAAAATGCCAGATAATTCTTACATACAACAAATCGATATTCAGTATCAAAAGGAATCTTTGATGATAATTGTGTACCAATACCGGGCGTTTCTTTTAGGTTCTTGAGAGTTCGAGTAATTCGGGAAACAACGCCAGATGCGGCAATTGGATTTTTCAGTTCATTACTGATATACGCTTTTATCTCCTCAAGGTCTTTCCTTGCTTCAGGGGAGATGTATAGCTTATTCATTGTACGCCTAAAGCCGCCTCTACGTCTTCAATTTTTTCCCATCCTTGTATTTCTCCGGCTTTTCGACCTTTATCAAGCTCAGCCATCAGTTTTACTTCCGCTTGCGTTTTTTCATAATCGTTTATTGTTTTATCCTGACTAATTTCTGAATGTTTTTGCAGTTCTAATACCGATTCCATACTCAGCATATCGCCTCCTAGTCTATATAATAAGTAAAGATTATTTTTATGAAAAATTCAACCATGATGGATATATAATTACCCTTTCCCAAGCAATGTCATAATCGCTAAAACTATGGGTATTGTTTCTTTGGTTTTCTTGTCAATTTCGCGTTTTTGTGTTATTATTATTAATTAGAATGAAAAAAATATTGTTAATATGCCTGCTTGCCGCAATTTGGGCGTTTCAAGCTTCGGCGCAGCAAAACCTTGTCTGGGACATTCAGTTTTTAAAAGGGAATAAACAGGAAATTATTCCCTATTCACAGACTATTACGGCGGAAAGCGGACAGGGGCTTTATGTTGTCATTATTCCCACCTCGGACTGTTACTGTTATGTGCTAAGCCAGAACTCCGAGCGTAAAATGGCTGTTCTTCATGATCAGAATGTTAAAGGCGGAGACGAAATAAACCTTAACCTGCTGCCGGAAGACAGTTCGCCAGATACTAAAACATTTTATGTGATTATGAGTTTGGCAAGGCAGACAAAACTTGAGGAATTAATTAAAAATTACAAAAGCAACCCAGATTCGATAAGGCACATTAATAACCTGCATGGAGAAATAGCAAAACTTCAGGATACGGCATCAGGGCTTGGAGAGCCGTCAAGCGTTATAATCGCAAGCGGAGGGACTACGAGGGGCAGTTCTCAGGAGTACGCGACCCGGTTCTCAACGAAAAATATGTATGTCAGAACGATTACGATCCGTACTGCTCAGGCAGCTAATTAATAAACAGGCTCATTTTGCCGCGCTTTTAATCTTCTCCCTTTTTTTTGCGGGACTGTTATTTATAAGCGGCGTTACGGATTTGTGGGATCGCGGCATTTATGACTCATTCATGAAACTGCGCGTATTAAGCGGCGCGGCGGAAAAAAGCGCTCTTGTCACATCTGTTGACATTAACGACGCAAGCATAGAAGCGCTTGGCGGACAGATTGATACAAGAGCGGCTTTCGCTGACGCGGTTGAAGTTCTTGGACAGTCAAATGCCGCAGTCGTATTTGATCTTTTATTTAGGTATGAAAAGCAGGAAGACGGCGCGTTTATTAACGCTATTAAAAAAACAAAGAACACGGTTATCGCGGCTATCGCGATAGACGAAAAAATTATGGCACCGCCTTACCATGAATTAACCGAAGCTGAATTGCTGACTCTGCGTAAAAATATTTGGCGCGTCAAAGTAATTAAAAAAGGAAACATTCCCCGCGCCGGAACTTTCTTGCTGCCAAACACCGCGTTAGGTGAAGCCGCGGCGCAAATCGCCCATATCAATATTGAGCCTGACCCAGACGGCATTTACAGGAGGATTCCTCTTTTCTATGAATGGGAAGACGGCTTTATACCGTCGTTATCATTGGCGGCGGCGGTATTGTTTTTACAAATCCCGATTGAAAAAATAGAGCTTAAAGCGGGATCTTATTTGTCCATTCCCTTTTCAGAAAAAGAAATAGTCCGCATCCCTATAGATAATCAGGGACGCGCGCTTATCCCATATTTTGAAACATGGAAGGATGACAATAAAAGAATTCCTTTTCATACTATTGTAAAAGCAAAAAGCGACGAGGCTGTTTTTGACACTGTGTTTTCCGGCATGAATAACCGTATCGCTCTTATCGCGGAAATAAGCGCCGATCAAAAAGATTCAGGTCCCACGGCGTTTGAGCGGCTTTATCCCATTTCAGGAGCGCATACTTCGATAATAAGCGGCATCCTGAACGGACTTGAAAAGCGGTCGCTAATTGGCGGCGTTTCGCCGCTTTACAAAATTTTAACCATATTACTGTTGTTAGCCTGCGCGTTTGTCAGTTGCAATGTTAAGAAGGACGCGAAGTTTCATCTTTGTTTTTTAATTTTACTCGCGTTTTTTTCATGCCTCACGTTTTTCCGCTGGCAATACGCGGCAACATACCCCTGGTACTCTCTGCCCGCGGCAATACTTTTCTTTTTATGGGCAGGCTCTTTTTTAATCCGCCTCGCCCGGCGGTACAGGGAACAACTGCTTTTACACTCCGCCCTTTCGCGCTATTTTCCCCACGCGTTAGCTGAACGCATTATGAGGGAACAAAAAACCGAATTAATTCCCGCCTACAAAGACCTTACAATACTTTTTTCCGACATCAGCGGTTTTACCAAATGGAGTTCCGAAAAAAGCCCCGATCTTGTTCACGCTTTTTTAAATGACTATCTTGAAAACATGGCGGACATTTTATTCGCCCACGGCGGAACGGTTGACAAATACATGGGAGACGGAATAATAGCGTTTTTCGGCGACCCTCTGGAAACTCCCGACCACTGTGAACGCTGCCTGCAAGCGGCGATAGCGATGCAAAAAAGAATCCGCCTGTTAGCTGAAAAATGGAAGCCTCTCGCGGATATTGATCTTAAAGTCCGCATAGGAATAAATACCGGAAAAGTGATAGTAGGCAACCTTGGCACTAAGACTCGGATTGAATATACCGTAATCGGGGCGGACGTAAACCTTGCCCAACGAATGGAAAGCAACGCTCCCGCCAGCGGCATTTTGGTAACGGCGGCTGTGCGGGAAAAGGTAAAAGACAAGTTTGCTTTTTCGCAGAAACAGTCTGTTACGGTTAAAGGTTACGCGCAAATGATAGACGCGTATGTGGTGGAATGGTAGGGAAAGAGTTCACACTCGCTAACTGAACGCACGGCGTAGCCGTGTAGATCAATAATGCCGCACAGCATAGCACCAATAAAGGCCGCTGTCTGTAATTAAGGCAAGGCGGCCTTTAGACTGCCGCCAGTGCACAGAACACTAAGGAAGAGAAGAACGCAAAGAAGGAATAAGGGGTTGTTACAACATCGAAATTACGCTTTGTATGGATTATAAGTCTAAATTACATCACTTTTTATTAATTTAAAATAAATAATTGATTATTGCTATTTCATAAAAATTATGATAAATTATAAATAAGGAGTATCTATGGGAGCCAGAATAAAACCCGTACAACCAACAATCATCAAAGATAAGGCTATTATTGAACAGATAGTCCATGAAATCCGTCGCAGACCGTCGAAAATTCAGCTTGCTAAAATGAAAAAACAAGACGGGATCATAATGAGTATGATTAAGCGATGACAAAACCTATATCTGTTACTCTTGAAAGCGGTAAAAGGCTATTTAATATTGAAATTCTTAACAGTGATATTCCGGTAAACTCTTTTGACTGCCGTATCAATGAATATAACGATTATTTAACAAAGGAAGCCTTACGTTCTCAAAATGATCATATTGCTCTTACTTGGTTACTCCGGGAAAAATCAAGCAAAAAAATTGCCGCCTATATGTCATTAATCGCCGATGCTATAAAACTAAGCGTCAATGAAAAGCAAAGGCATAATTTAAATTACCCATTTAAAACGGTTCCTGCAATGAAAATTGCTAAACTTGCAGTCTCCGAAACTTTTCAAAAACGTTATAAAGGTCTTGGATCTTTTATGGTTGCCACATCTGTTACTTTAGCGCGTATATGTAATGAAACGCTTTTCGCTTGTCGTTTCATTACCCTTGATGCTGATGTGGAACATAACGAAAGTGTCCTTGAATTCTACAAGAAAAACGGATTTTCTGTTAATGAAGAACTGATTAATAAAAACCGTAAAACTATCAGCATGAGGAAAGATATATATAATTGTTCATAGTTAATTGTTCCCTAATCCATCATCACAAACGCCGCCCAATAAAAGGGCATCGGGTACTTAGCGCGGACTTTTTTCTGCGCTTCTTTAAACGCTTCCTGCCTACTCTTTCCTGAAATTAGCCATTCATTGTAGAAAGTGCTCATCAATAACGCGGTTGCCTCATCGCTCACTTCCCACAGGCTCATTATTAGGGTCTCCACCCCGGCCAGTTTGAAGGCGCGTTGCAAGCCGAAAACGCCTTCGCCGTTTTTAACGTCACCTAAGCCGGTCTGACACGCGGACAGCACTACTAATTTAGCGCCTAACAGATTCATACCGGCGATTTTCGCGGCGGTTAAGATGCCGCTCTCCACGCCTTCTACGGGGTTATTTGTCCATGCGTGGTTACCGCCAGCCAATAAAAGCCCCGAGCGCAACAGCGGATTGTCTATTGGTTTTAATACGCTTCTGGTTTGTTGTTGCTCTTGTTGCCTGTTATCGTTTTTGCGTTCAGGGTCAGGAAGAAAGAAACCGTGGGTCGCCAAATGAATTAACCCTATTTTTTTGCCGCTCAACTGTCTGAAAGATTCCTCGTTGCCCATGCTGTCTTGATACAAAGTGTTGGCTATCTTTTTTTTCTTTAAATAGCCTTGAATATTTTGCACTTCCACACGCGTTGCCGGTAACGGAACCCAGGCCGCGCCTCGCGTTACGCCTTCGGGCGGAGCGGAAAAAGCGGCGGACGCTACGGCTTCTGTTTTGTATGATTGCGCCGCCGCTCGCATGGCGGTTTCATCGGCGTTATAATCAAGCCCACCGTACAGAACAGCGGACGTAATTTGCGTTTTTTCTTTTTTGCTTCTGGAAAGATGAACAACTTCACTGGTACTTGAGACCAGATTCAGATTGTATTTGTCAGTCAGGCGTTTATTGAAGGAATCGTCTAACGGCAGAGCGTTAAACGCTATCTTATGCAGTAGCCCCGAAGGCGAGTAATAAACCGTTGTAACTCCTTTTAATTCCTGTTCAAGCGGCTTCCAAACATATTCAAATAACGCTAACCCGTTGGCGTTGTAGAGAATACGCGCCTGCTGTTCAGGGCTTCTCCCTTCCACTTTGTCCAGTATTTCTTTCAATTCGCTTTCATTGCACAGAAGAACCCACACTGGCGCTTTGCTGTCCTTTTTTACCACAAGCGCGGCGTATTGAACGGTATCCGTAAATTTTTTATCGAAAATTCTAAAAGAAATAAATTCAATGGCGGCTTCGTTCTTTTGCAGGCTTTTTTGTATGGTTTGCCAGTTAATAGCCAAATCCGCTTTTAATTCCCTAAAAGCGGCGGAAGATTGGGTGAGGGATTTATCAAGCGCTTCGGCTTGGGTCTCAAGACTTTTGATGTATTCTTCGTTACTGCCTTTTTGTTGTAGTGTGCTGATCTGCCGGCGTAAACTACCTAATTCTTCAAATTGCGCGATTAGGGCTTGATTGCCCGAAGCGTATATCGCATCTCGCACGGCGTTAGTGGTACGGAGCAGAAGGCCTTTGGAGAACAGGGCAGTTTCGTAATTAAGGATATTGCTTTCGGGGACGGGGTGGTAGAATGATAAAGAATAGCTTCCTTCAAAAGACCTTGAGTTAGCGTTCCAATAAGCGTCGCGCTGCTGTTCAGTTTGGAAAGAAAAATTTTTATTTACAATGCCGGTTTTTATTTTAATCTGTTCCTTGTTATACGCTAGTGCCTTCGCGTATTCTTTTTTATCTAAATACAGTGCACACAAATTACCTAGTGACCCAGCATAAGAGGGATGCTCTTTACCCAGCGCCTTTTCCAAGATGGCTGCCGTTTCCAGTAAATAGCGTTCAGCTTTGGCATAATCGCCCATTTTGTCATAAAGCACTCCTAAGTTGTTTAACAATGCGGCATAATAGGGATGCTCTTTACCTAGCATCTTCTCTTGTATGGTTGCCGCTTCTAGTAAATAGGGTTCCGCTTTGGCGTAATCGCCCATGTTGTCATACAGCAATCCCAAGTTGCCTAATATTATGGCATAATAGGGATGCTCTTTACCCAGCGCTTTTTCAAGGATGGCTACCGCCTCCAGATAATAGCGTTCCGCTTTAACATAATCGCCCATTTTGTCATACAGCAATCCCAAGTTGTTTAACAACATGGCATAATCGCGATGCTCTTTACCCAGCGCTTTTTCAAGGATGGCTACCGCCTCAAGATAATAGCGTTCCGCTTTGGCATAATCGCCCATGTCTTTATACAGCGCTCCCAAGTTGCTTAACGAGGTGGCATAAGAGGGATGATCTTTAACTAGCACCTTTTCCTCAATAGCTAACGCCTCCAGCAAATAGCGTTCCGCTTTAGCATAATCGCCCATGCTGTCATACAGTGATCCCAAGTTGTTTAACAACGTGGCATAATCAGGATGTTCTTTACCCAATGCCTTTTCACATATGGCTACCGCCTCAAGATAATAGCGTTCAGCTTTGGCATAATCGCCCATTGCGTCATACAGCGCTCCTAAGTTGTATAACGACGTGGCATAAAAGTAATTCTCTTTACCAAGCGTCTTTTCTTGAATTGCTTTTAGTTCCAAAAAAAATGAGACCGCTTTAGCATAATCGCCCATGTTGTTATACAGAGTTCCCAAACTGTTTCGTGCTTCCGTATTTTCAGGGCTAATAGAACAAGCTAAAGTCCAATCCTCTATCGCCCCGGAAATATCTCCGTTTTCTTGTTTTTGAGCGGCTCTTACGCAATACAAATCCGCCAGTTTTTCCTTCGCTTCGCTATTGCTGGGGTTAAGTTCAATCGCTTTTCTATAATCCGCTATTCCCCTGTCGTAATCGCCGTATATTTGATAAATTTTACCTCGGTTAAAAAATGCCCTTTCGTATTTAGGATTTATCTTTATAGCCGCCGAAAATTCTTTTTCCGCCTCCGAATATTGGCTAACACTAAAATATATCTCGCCCCTGCCGTTAAACGCCTCCGCGTAATCCGGCTTTACCTGCAAAGCCCGGTTGAAATTCTCCATAGCTTTGTCATAGTCGCCCTGAGTAAAAAATTCCGTTCCCCTTTTGAAGTAATCCGCCGCCGTCTGAGCAAAAATCGCTTTATGCGTAAATACCGCCAACACAAGGGCAATCAGCAAAATTTTTAGTTTCATAGCCAAACTCCTGTTAAAATATTATACCAAAGAGTTCTCACTAAGAACACTAAGAGACAAAGAACACAAAGGGAAGATCAGAGGTTTTTGTCCACCATCTTATCGTGAAGCTCACGCATTAATAACAAACAACAACATTGCTCATTTCTCATTGCTCATTGTTAATTGGCTCCTTTGCCCTCAATTACCGCCGCCTTATCTTTATGAAAATTATTTTCCGTGCCGGTGGTAGTTGACTGTTTACTTTTTTTCGATTAGCCTGTTAAAGGAGGCATAAAATGCTGGTAGTAAACGGTTTTTTTGAAAATGGCGTATTTGTACCTGAAAAACCTCTTTTCAATATTAAAGGCAGACAAAAGGCGGTCTTGAACATTGATGAAACAGATAAAAACGATAAACAGGAACGTATAAGCGCATGGCATGAATTCAGCCGTACAATAAGAACCAGTAATGAGCTATTGGAAGGAGAGCCGGAAAGAATCCGTTTTAGAACTCCGGAAGAAATCGAAGTCTTATGAAATACGCCCTTGATACCAATATCATTACCTATTATTTAAAAGGAAATGAAAAAATATTGGACAAGGTAGATCAAGAAGCGGAGAGCGATAATATCATAATTCCGCCCTTTGCCTATTTTGAAATTAATAAATGGCTTATGGCAGTAAATTCAAAAACCAAATTACAGGCATTTGAAAAACTGTTTGAAAAATGCGGCATAGACGCAATTGAAAAAGAAACACTGGATTTATCTCTGTCGATCTATATAAAATTACGCAAAAACGGCGTTACTGTAGACGATGGCGATTTACTCATAGCGGCGTATTGCATTAAAAATAATTATATCCTTGTATCCAATAACCAAAAACATTTTGAGAAGATTGAAAATCTCCAAGTTGTTAATTGGGCAGCCTAATATGCTGTAACATAAAAGAATATACAAAGAATTTACCACGAACCACACGAATCTTTTGTCCGTTATCTTATCGTGAAGCCCACGCATAGATTTCGGACAAAAATTCCCTCTTTTCTTCCTTTGTGATCGCGAACCGAAGGTTCGATGTACCTTTGTGTTCTTTGTGTGAGTCTTTGCGATAAAATTATTTCTTATGATGCAATAAATTAGCCGCTTCATCCACGGAAGTAGCGTTAATAAGAGCCTGACGGATTGATTCGTCTCTTAATATGGCGCCTAACGCGGAAAGGAACTGCAAATGAGGACCGTCTTTTTTAGGGGAAACTTCCAGTATAAAAAGACGGGACGGCTGGCTGTCCGTAGGTTCTAGAATAATTCCCTCTTTTTTAATGCCTACCGCCACAACCGTATCTTTTACGCCGTCGGTTTTCGCGTGTGGAATAACTATGCCGTATCCCATGCTGGTACTCATAATATTTTCCCGCTCAAATACGTCGGCTAACACAAGCTCGCGATTTAACAGCTTCTCCTGCTTAAAGAGCATATCAACCAATTCGCGGATTATTTCTTCTTTTGAATTCCCTTTAAGATCAAGAATTATAGAACCAGGCTCTATTAATGAAAGCAGGGTGTTGTTGGTTCTTCCTCTGCGGTCAAACAGTTCTTTCTTCATAGCCGTAGTGTTCATTGAGTCTTTTAACTTTTGCATGGATTCCGAAAGATTAATTATATCTTCATAAACAACATTTTTAACAAACGGCAAATCAGAGTTTGACGTTTCTACAATAACGGCGCTTCCTTCGCAGCTTATCGAAAGAGAAATATCATCTTTACGCGCCAAAGCGATGTTATCGTCAATATTCATTATCTGAACATAAAAACCTTCGGCGCGAATATCAATTAACAATCTGTCCAGCATAAGTTTTGCGACATCATGAGAGTCAAAATCCCATTTTAAACGGGTGATATCCTCATCGTTGACTAATTTTCTTGTTCCCTGCCCTTTAATTTTTAACGACGCGTTTAAAAGCGGCGGAGCTACGATAGTAGAAATTAAAGTCAATAAAATTACAATTGAAAAAAGCTGGTTGTCAAGAATGCCCATCGTTAATCCGATACCGGCAATGATAAGCGCGACCTCGCCGCGCGGAACCATGCCTACTCCGATTCGTAAAGCCCCTTTAGCGTTAAAGCCAAGCAGGAGCGCGGGACCGCCGCAGCCGATTACCTTCGCGAAGATTGCCGCCAAAGTGTATATTCCGCCGAAAATTAAAACATCTACGGAAAGTATTTCCCGCACATTTACCATCATTCCCATAACGGCAAAAAACACGGGGACAAAAAATTCATAAAGCCCTTCAAGCCTTCCCTGTATCACCGCGGCAATATCTGTTTTTGAAAGCGAAAGCCCGGTAATATAAGCGCCGATTATCATCGCGAGCCCGCCTTGTCTTTCAAAAAGACCGGCAAGAATAAGAGCGAGGCCAAACGCGAGTATGGAGAAATCTGAACTGTTTTTAAATAATTTTAAAAATGAGGCAAGCTGGCGCGAGAAAAGCAAACCCAATACCGTAAATCCCAGCCATATTCCAAATGCTTTCCCGGCTATGCCAAGAATCGCCAACGCGGAAAAATTGCCGCCCGCGTGCCCGCTGAGTAAAGCGGTTATTCCAAGCACTACGGCAAGCATGATTATTCCCAATACGTCGTCAAATACCGCGGCGGCAAGAATGGTAACCCCTTCGGGAGAGTCCATCTTTTTTTTATCGCTTAGAATTCTGGCGGTAATACCAACCGAAGTCGCCGTTGATAATATCCCTAAAAACAAACAACGCGTATCTAAAAATGAAGTTTTAAGAAGCAAAACGCCGCAAACATCTCCGATTACAAAAGAGAATAAAACTCCGCCCAATCCTATTACTACGCCTGCGATAGAATATTTCAGGAATAAACCAATATCCGTTTCCAGTCCGGAGTAAAAAAGCAAAATAATAGAAGCGACTGTGGCAAATGAATACAACTCATTACTAACCGCGATAGAACCGCTTGCGCTTAATGGAAAAAGCCCCTGGGGAAAACCGGGAAAAGCTATACCGCCTAAAGCATAAGGGCCTATTACTACGCCTATAAGCAATTCGCCAAGCACGGAAGGGATACCCACTTTCTTCGCCAAATGTCCGCCAAAACGCACCGCAAATAAAATTATCCCTACTTGAAAAACCAATATAGTCATTAATTCTGTAGTATTCATTTTATTATTGATACATCCGTGATATTTCCTGAAATTGGTCCTGTATCTGTAAAACAGCGTCCGTCATAACCGGGTCAAACTGTGTGCCTTTTCCCTGCATAATAATATCAATCGCTTGTTCATAAGGCATGGCTGCTTTGTAAACGCGGGCGCAGACAAGGGCGTCGTATACGTCGGCTAACGCGGCAAGGCGCGCTGAAATAGGTATTTCTTTTTCTTTTAATTGCCTAGGGTATCCCTTTCCGTCCCATCGCTCGTGATGCCCGTAACAGATGTCTTCGCAATGTTTAAGGTATATTGATGAATTTACGTCTCCAAGCTCATGGATAATATCCTTGCCGCGTATAGTGTGCGTTTTCATCACTTCATATTCATCGGGATCAAGCTTTCCGGGTTTAAGAAGAATCCTGTCTGGAATCGCTATTTTTCCGACATCATGCAGAGCCATGGATCTGGTTATCATATCGGGCTGGAGTCTCTTTAATTCATCGGAATAAATTGAATTGACTCCTAATAAATAATCAATTAACGCTTTCACAAACAACTGCGTCCGCTTTACATGCTCGCCGGATTCCAGATCGCGGTGTTCAATAACATTCGCAAGCCCCTGTAGGGCGTTTTCAAGAGTCTTAGTCGCTTCCGCTGTTTTTTCCGCTACCATTTGTTCCAGACTGTCGCTGTAATTTTTTAGCGATATCTGATTTCTTACCCGAAGTTTGACAATTTCAGGCAGGAACGGTTTGTTAATAAAATCGACAGCACCGGCGGCAAGAAGCTCGCTTTCCGAATCGTTTTCGGCAGTGATAAAAATAATGGGGATTCTTTGAAACGATTTATCTTTTTTAATCTTTTCAAATAATTCACGCCCGTCCATTTGAGGCATAACAACGTCCAAGAGCATGATCTTTGGAAGAGGAACGGTAGTTTTAAGTTTTTCCAGAGCTTCCTTTCCGTTGTACGCCGTAACAACATTATAATCACCGCTTAGAATTTCTTCCAGAATCATTACATTTGTTTCAACGTCATCAACTACAAAAACTACAGGTTTATTTTCATTCATATTGAGCTATTACCTTGTCCACTTCTACTAATGTTTCAGAGTAGACAGTCTTAACAGTTTCCAACTTACCGGGAGCTACAGAGCCGGCTTTTATTTGGGTTTCAAGTTCAAGGACATGCTTATAAAGTTCAGTAAGAGACAGATTAGCGGCAAGCCCTTTAAGCGTATGGGCGTTAATCTGCGCCTTGGGCAAATCACCCGCGGCCAACGCGGCTTCAAGATCGATAAGATTCTTATCATCCTTAAATTTTTTGAATAGTTTGGCTAGAAGTTTTGAATTATTCAAAACCCTTTTTAGCCCTTCTTCGATATTTACTAACACTACACCGTCTGCCATATTAAACCTCTCTTTTTTATGGTATTTAAAATTTTATCTCTCACGATAAATAATTCTGCCTCTGCTAAGATCATACGGGGAAAGGGCAATTCTTACCCTGTCGCCTGGGACAATTCGGATATAATGTTTGCGCATTTTACCCGACAGATGAGCCAATATAAGATGCCCATTCTGGTTATCCAGTTCCACTCTAAACATGGTATTGGGAAGAGCTTCCTTGACTACTCCCTCTACCTCTATCGCTTCTTCTTTTGCCACTTTTACTCCTTTAGTAAATATAATAATTAAGCCACTTTATGTCAATTACATAAATATGATAAAATAAGGCATGTATTATTATAGCACAAGAAATAAAACTAAAAAAGTCGATTTTGCCGAAGCCGCCCTTACGGGATTAGCTCCGGACGGAGGGCTTTTTGTGCCTGAAGAAATTCCCCAATATTCGGCGCAGGTACGCTCCTCTCTTGGGTCTATGGCTTTTACGGACATTGCCTATGAAACAATCAAACCTTATGTAAAAGATGAAATCCCCGACAGCGTGTTATCTGATATTGTACAATCGGCGTTCACTTTTACAGCCCCACTTGTACCTGTCAAAGACCGCTATGTTTTGGAACTTTTTCACGGACCGACGGCGGCGTTTAAGGACTTTGGCGCCCGTTTTATGGCCCGCGCTTTTTCATACTTACGCCGTGGAGAAGACCGGTCTTTGAGAATACTTGTCGCCACTTCGGGCGATACGGGCGGCGCCGTGGCGGACGGCTTTTTTGAGGTGCCGGGCATTTTTGTTACGGTTTTATACCCAAAAGGGCGCGTATCCCCCCTTCAAGAGCGGCAAATCGCCGGTCTTGGCAAGAACATCACAGCCCTTGCTGTAGAGGGCAGTTTTGACGACTGCCAGCGTCTTGTAAAAGCCGCTCTTGCCGATGAAGGCCTTAAAAAACGAATGTCCCTTTCTTCGGCAAATTCAATCAATATCAGCCGCCTTATTCCGCAGGCGGTCTACTACGCCGCCGGCGCGGGAAGGTCATTTGCGGCACACCTCGATCCCGACGGAGAGGCTACGCCGCGCGTAAAAGGCGCCTTGTCGTTAGGAGGGTGGAAAAGCGGCTTACCGATTACACTGTGCGTACCGTCCGGCAACTTTGGCAATTTAACGGCGGGGCTTTACGCGATGAAGATGGGCGCGCCCATAAGGCAATTTATCGCGGCGACAAATATTAATAAGACCGTTCCCGATTATCTTGACTCAGGCGAGTACCTCGCGAGAATTTCGCAGGCGACAATTTCCAACGCGATGGACGTAGGCGCACCCAGTAACTTTGAGCGTATGTCAGCGCATTTTTCATTGGAGCAGATGCGCGAAATAATTTTAGGCGTTTCAGTCGGTGACGAAGAGACAAGAGAAACAATTACGCAAGTACATGATAAGGCGGGGTATTTTCTTGACCCTCACAGCGCGGTGGGCTGGAGGGGAGTTGATAAACTTTACGCTAACAATAAAATTCAGGAAGGGCCGGTTGGCGTTCTATGCACGGCGCATCCGGCTAAATTCTCGGAGACGGTAGAACCGTTAATCGGCGCTCCGCCAATGCCAGCGTCCCTATCCCGCGCAATGGAAAGAACTGTAAACGCCAAAGTAATACCGGCGGAAGCTTCCGCGCTAATTGACTTCTTAATTTCAATCACATGAAAAAAAACACCAGCAAACTTTTTAAAACCGCCGCGAATTTGTTTTTTAACAATTCTTTACCGGTTAGGGGTTTGTGGGTTTTAGTTTTATTTTTTCTATTCATAGCGTTTTCTTTTGCCTGTGATTTAGAGGGGCATTTTGAATTTACCGTAAGCAATAACGAGGGAGAAATTCTTTACTGCGGATGCTATGACGCCATTAATATGGGGCCGCATATTATCGAATATGTCCTTACCAAAGAAAGAGCGGAGGCGACAGGGGTAAGGCGCCCGTCGGCGCAATTTACGCAGGACAGGGACAACGGCGTATTACGACAATTACTAACAGATAACGGTTATTCCCTGCCGTATCACAGCGACTACACAAATTCAGGTTATGACAGGGGGCACATGGCTCCCAACGCGGATTTTAACGACACCCGTGAAAACGCGCTGATGACTTTCTTTATAGCGAACATCTGGCCTCAAACGCCGAATCTAAACAGAGTTGAATGGCTAAGAACAGAAAACAAAACAAGAAAACTGGCGTCGGAGTATTTATTTGTAAGGGTAATTATCATTGTTGATGAATTTAAAACGGAAAAAGTCGGAAACATCACCATCCCGTCCTGTTTTAAAAGACGCGTCTACGATTTATATTCAGGCGTTTTGATCTACGAAATTGAAGCTTATCAGTAGTGGTCAGTAACAACTAAATATTTACAAGACATTATTCCCAAATTTTCTCTCGCAAAGGCGCAGAGGCGCAAAGGCGCGAAGTTTTCGTACGTTAGCTCATATTTGATCTAGATATATTATTTTGACTACATATCTTGTAGGAAAAACGATGATCCTACGGACAACAACTCTGCGCCTCTGCGCCTTTGCGAGAGGTCCTTTTGTAAATATTTAGTTGTTACAGAGTAGTAGTAATTATACTTGTTGTGATAAAACAAATAAATAGTCAGATACTCTGTTTAGGTACGCTCCTGCTTCGGGGCGTAGCGGCTGTTCTTCGCTGACAGAGAAAAATAACCTTTCCGCTCTTCTTGCGACCGACCGCGCTACTTGGATTTGCGCTTCTATGATGTTTTTTCCGGGGACAACCAGCTTGGTCTGCTTGGGAAGATTGGCTGACAATTTGTCAATCTCTTTTTCTAAAATGGCAACTTCATCATCGGGCAGAAAAAAATTACTGTTCTTTACGTCGGAAACATGGGACATGATTGTTACAAGATTTTTTTGGATTCTTTCCAAAAAATCACGCGCGGACTGATTGGAATCCTCGTTTGAAATTATCGCTTTAATTAGGCCCAGATGGCAGTTAAGTTCGTCAGCGGCTCCGACAAAATGAATTGACGGGCTGTTTTTAGACACTTCATGCCCGCTTAGATCGGAGGTTTTTCCTTTGTCGCCTTTTCTTGTATAGATGCCCATATTACAGCGTGTCGGGGGAGTCAAGATAAACCGGAAGCTGCATTGATGTTTCCAGATAACCCATTCGGCGTTTTTTAACGGTAATTTCCATTACGGCGTAACCTTCATCTTCCATCAAGCGCAAACGCGAAATAGACACGGGATCGTCTTCCGATATTCCGACTTCATCCGCTATTGAACCGCGGACTACGCGGTTTACCCTGAAACTTGACGCGAAAATTGTGCTTTGCAGGGGCGTAAGAATCATGCCAAACAACGGAGCGGCTATCCTATCCCGTTTGTCAATCTTTGCCGCGTCCAGAAGGGGCAGATCTGGGCGTGGGACGGTCATCATAATTTTCTTTTTTACTTCCCCTGTGTTTTTGTCTACAGTTTCCAATACGACAAGTTCTTCGGGGCCGCAGTTAAAAATCATGCTCTGCAAGGCTGGAATAACGCCACCGTTGGGGGCGGTTATTGTTTTACCGTTAATTGTTTTAATAAAAACGCCTTCGCGAACCCTATGAAGAGCGGCTGGCGTATTCGGCGAGGTATAGATAATTTCAGCCTCAGAATAAGTTTCACATAACGTCATTCCAAGCCACGGGCGAGGGGATTTCCCCCCTTTTATCATAGTGGGCAGGGCGGCTGCAAGCATTTCCGCCGGAATGGCGAAATTAAGCCCCTGATGCTGATCCACGCCGGCGAAAACTATTCCCACAAGCCGCCCTTCATTGTCCACTACAGGGCCGCCTGAATTGCCGTGATTGACGGCCGCGTCTATTTGAATTACATCCCCTATCTGCAAAAAACGCCTTCCAAGAGCGGAAACAATGCCCGATGTCACCGTCATTTGCAACCCTATGGGAGAGCCAATCGCAAGCACCGTATCGCCCACGCGCGGAATTACCCGATCTACAAGTGAAAAAACATATTCAGTATTTATTTCCGTCTTAATCAGCGCAAGATCAAGCGCTTTATCCCAGCCAATAACTCGCGCTGGAACACGAGGATTTGAAGAATCCCCCATGCGGATATACATCCGCGAATAACCTTTGCGTTTGGGATCAACTTCGCTTGATATAACATGGTAGTTTGTAATTAACAAACCTGACGCGTCAACAAAAAAAGCGGAACCCAAAACCTTGTCGGGTACGCCGTATCCGCGCTCAATTCTGTATCCCCTGTCAACAAGAACGGTGGCAACTCCTTTAACCATATCGGAAGCGTTATCTCTGCCTTGAGCGTACTCGCGCAGATTCGCGGGAATATTTCTGCCGCCCGCCGTTTGAGCGGCGGCAAGGAAGAACGCCGAAGAGCGGCGCTGCCGTCCTTCTACGGCTTTTTCAAGAAATAAGAGGGCGCTTTGATAATCCATCGGCCTTATTTCATGCGATCTTACAGCAGCCAAAAACGCCCCAAGATTATCGCCTTCCTTTAATTTTTTCTTCGCGCCCGCAAGAATAAAATCCGCTTCTTTTCCGGTATGGGCGTTTTTTATTCCGATACTCGCGATTGATCTTCCTAGGGACACGGCGTCGTCCCATCGCTCTTCCTCAACCGCCTTATCCTGCATCGCGCATAGATTTTCAATAGCCTCTTTTTCATATTTGGCAAGCTTCTGACAATCTTCGCTTCCATCATTATCCGTAACGGAATATATTTCTTTATAAATATAGATTTGATTCAACGCGGCAATTGGTTTTTCACCGATTAGTTTTTCAATATCGCTCAGCCTGACCGAACTCGTAGTACGGGACGGAGAGTCATTATCAGCATCCTTCACGCTTCTGCATGAAAAAATTAAAATTATAAAAAGTAATAAGAAAAATATTTTTTTCATTTTTTGTTACCGCTCTCCGAATAATCCATTTCTCCGCCGCCATCCATATCATAAGAATAAACAATCGAACCGTCAGGAAGATACACTTCTTTTGTTTTATATGTTCCGTCTCCCGCCCAATCGCTCTCGGAAGAGGCGATTAACCGGCGGTAGTCAAGGAGACTCTCCCATTCATAACCTGGCGGCGGGCGGCGGAAACGGCGTATTGTTTCCATTCTGCCGTCAACATCCAAATCAATGTGTTGAACTACAGGCAGTCCTTTTTCAAACTCCGTAACTGAAACCTGCCGTCCGTTTAACGTTTCAATAACGCGCAGTATGACTCCACTATCCATATAAATTGTCTCAACCGCGCCGTCGATTTCCAAACTTGGGCGGGTATAACTTGAGCAAAATGAAAGGAGGGCGCGATGGGAAAGAGTAATATATTGATACGCTGGCACGGGATAGGCAAGGCCGGAAAGGTTGTCGCTCCCTCCAAGTTCGATAAAATTAACTGGCGCGTAACTAAATACGGCGGGGCCAAATTTAAATATTTCATTTTCCATTTCCGCCTGCCTGACAAAAGGATAGCGCTCCCATTGCAAAATAACTCTGCGCGATAAATCTTTATCATGCGAGGAATTATCTTTTGTAACAAAAACGGAAATATTTTCAGGATCATTGTCCAGTCCGAAATTAACCGTTACGTTAAAAACTTTATGGGTAAGGTAGTCAACTAAAGATTCAATAAACCCCTCGCGGTAACGCGCAATGGTTTCTATATAGCCGTCGTTATCATCATCAGTAATTATAGAGCCGGTAAATGTAAGGAGTTTGCGCGTAAAGGAATCGCGTCCTTCTTCAGTGCGAAGAAATTTGTAAGTGTCGATAATTATTTCTTTTTTAATAACTGGTTCTTTGTCCGTAACCGCGGAAAAAACTTCTTCTATAGCCAGTTTATCGTCAATCAGCCCAAGATTGAGCGCCACAGGGACGCAAGCGGGATTCGGCATAAACCTTTCTTTAGACAAACTTCCTGACCTGTAAGAAGCGACGCTTCTTTTCGCGTCTTCAATATCCCTCATAAACGGGGCCGCCATCCACGCAAGTTCCGGGTCACTCTCCGTTAAAAAGGGAAGCCGCCTAAGGGCAAGCTCAAGAAGGTTGATGTCGCTTTGCGGCAATTCAGACGGTTGGGGGTTTCTGTTATACGCATATTCAAAAAATATCCGCAGGGGGCGCGGATCGCGCGGGAAATTGTCCATAGCGAGAAGAACTTGGCTTCTGAACCGCGCCGTTGCGTTTACATAGTCATAACCCGGCACTTTTCCCTCCGCCATTCCGCGCAGGGCGAGAAGACGCAGCATTGCAACATCGGCGCGGGAATCAGAAGCGGTGATTTGATCAAGGCAGATTATCGCGTCATGATATTCGCGCATGGAAATTAACATTTTCGCTTTTAATAACAGCGCGTCATATTCCCTGTACTTAACCCACCTTTTAGCGTCAATTGCCTTATTTAAATTATCAACCACTGTTTTTTGCCTTATGCTGTCTTTATAGCGCGTTTGAATAACTGCCAAAAGATAGGGAATATCGGAAGAAACAGTTGCAAAATCCATTGCGCGGACAGCCGCGGCATGAGCGTCATCCCATCGATTTTCATCAATCGCCTGCTGTATCCATTGAACGTACTGCCCTGCCATTTGCGAATCGTCTTTTATCTCTGTCTGAGTTTGCGCGTGAATATTAAAGCAGACTGAAGCGAACAACAGCAAAAAACACAGACCGTATAAACAGTTACCCCGCAAGTTTTTTTTTATTTTTAGCGTATTATAAAAACTTACGGAAAATTTCATTCGCTTCCCCCTTTAGCCGGAAGACCGATAATTTCCCGCACTTCATCATCAATAAGAGTCTCGCGCGCAAGAAGCGCGTCTGCAAGTTTTTCAAGCTGAGCTTTCTTTTCTTCGATAATTTTTAACGCGTTGCCTCTTGCGCGATCAATTATTTCCTTAACTGCCCTGTCTATCCTCTGCGCGGTATCCTCTGAATAATCCTTATGACGCGCTATTTCCTTTCCAAGAAAAATAGGCTCGTCTTCTTGCCCGTAGGCGATGGGGCCAAGTTCCGCCGCCATGCCCCACTCGCAAACCATGTTACGCGCCATTTCAGTCGCCTGTTGAATGTCGTTCTTTGTACCCGTAGTCGTCTCATTGTAAAAAAGATTTTCCGCTAACCAGCCGCCGTAACAGATGGCGATGCGGTCTTCTATCCAGCCCTTGGAGCGGCTGTAACTGTCTTCTTCGGGAAGTGAAAGCGCCGCGCCCAACGCCCGTCCGTGGGGAACGATCGTAACTTTATGCAACGGGTCGGCGTTTTTAAGAAAGTAGTGCAGAATAGCGTGTCCCGCTTCATGAATGGCGGTCATGCGCCGCTCTTTGTCTGAAACGACAAGAGTCTTTCTGGCGACTCCCATCAGCACTTTATCCCTTGCCTCTTCAAAGTCTGACATCAGCACTTCGGGCCTGTCTTTTCTCGCGGCAAACAAGGCCGCTTCGTTTACAAGGTTCGCGATATCCGCGCCGCTCATTCCCGGAGTCGCTCTTGCGATGCGCGCAAGATCAATCTGCTTATCCAGCGGAATTTTTGCGGCGTGGATTTGCAAGATCGCCTCACGTTCCTTTATGTCGGGCATCGCCACAATCACCTGGCGGTCGAAGCGGCCAGGCCGCAGAAGAGCCGGGTCTAAAACATCGGGACGGTTTGTGGCGGCAAGAATTATTACTCCGTCTTTTGAATCAAAGCCGTCCATTTCTACAAGGAGCTGGTTCAGCGTCTGCTCGCGCTCGTCATGGCCGCCGCCGTAACCCGCGCCGCGCGTGCGCCCAACAGCGTCCAATTCATCAATAAAAATTATACATGGGGCGCTCTTGCGTCCCTGATCAAAAAGGTCTCTTACGCGGCTTGCGCCAACGCCGACAAACATTTCTACAAAGTCGGAACCTGACATGTGAAAGAACGCGACGCCAGCCTCGCCCGCGACAGAACGCGCCATCAATGTTTTGCCTGTTCCGGGCATCCCGACAAGAAGCACTCCCTTTGGAATACGCGCCCCCATCTTGGTAAACTTCTGCGGATTTTTTAAAAACTCAACTACTTCTTCAAGCTCATACTTTGCGTCCTTCTGCCCCGCCACGTCGGAAAAACTCACCTTTTTTCCTTCGTCATGATAACGTTTCGCCTTGCTCTTTCCAAATTGAAAATTCTTCATGCCGACGCCCTGCATGTTTCTAAATATCAGCATCATTATTGACAAGCCGATAATCCAGGGAAGCATATCCAGAATTATCCGCATAAATGTCACTTTTGTTGGGGAACTTGAAATATTGATGCCCCTGCTTTGCAGGTTACCCATGATATTGGGATCGGATAAATTTGGAATGCGCGTTTTAAGCTGAGGCGAACCGCCGGCGGGCGAACCTTTTAAATAAATATCGACATTTCTGTCGTCATAAATAGTAACTGACTCAACCTGATTTTCTTCGATAAAGCGGTTAAACTCCGAGTAAGCTATATTCATAACAGGCGGAGATTTATCTCCTTTGAAAAAAAAGGCAATAAACGCAATTGACACGATTATAAAAAAAATAAACGCAAAACTGCCCGGCCGCTTAGGCTGATTAGACCCGCGATCGGGTAATTTATTATTAGGATCGATCATTAATACCCCCGTCTCGTCAGAAATTATTGATTAGTGATGAGACTTTGTTATAATATAGTAAATTTTAAGTGTTTTTGGTTAATTAATCAAGTGACCATGCGGGAACCTTTCTGGTGTTTAGTGGTGTGAAAATAGAACGATGTATGCCCAAAGAATTTATTCAGTACAGTCGAAGAAAGGTACATTACGGAATTTTAGTATCAGCAACCGGCGTGTGTCTTTAGTTATCCTGAACGTAGATGTAATTACCTTCTTTGTTAAAGTAATTCTGATAAATATTCATCTTGTTTGGAATACTGTCAGGCGGATTCTCACGGAATTGAAATGTATGTTCTTTTTTGCTGATGATCATCTCCCAGTTGTTAATTACATTTGTTCCAAGAATGCAGTCATTGTTACCATATAACTGTCTCCTTGTCTGGTTAATTGTACCATAAGAGTCATATAAATACAAAAGCATTTTCCTGTGCCTTCCCTCTCCACCACACGATGTATGCCCAAAGAATTAATTTAGTACAGTCTGAAGTTTTTCAATCCTTTTACGGAGACAGGCTATTTTTTTTTACTTGTAGTGTAATACTTTCGCATTTTAGCGATTGACCTTTTGACGGCAGGGCGAACAGCTTCCTCAATCGACTTGATAAAGGTTTCATCTACATCATCAAGATAATTGGCGACTGCCGCTGAAACATCGTCCCTTATGCTCTGTTCAGGTTTAAAGAGTTCGTAGATTTCAACTTTTAAGGCTTTGGCTATTTGAGATAAAGTTTGGGCAGAAACCCATTTTTTGCCATTTTCAATGTCGCTGAGAAATGTGATAGATATTCCCAGCTCAAGGGAAAGGTGAAGTTGCGACAGACCGAGCCGACTACGGTATCGTTTGATATTCCGGCTTAGCAACTCCCGGCAGTTTTTTTCGTCTTTATTCATTTACATTCTATCTCTCTCTTTGTGAAAAAACAGGGACAATTCAGCATGAAGAAAGATTGACAATTTCTCAAAAAGCCAATAGAGTAATGTATTATATTAATCTAATAGCGAATTGCTATCAGATTTTTACGGAATTAATTATTTCGGCATGTTTATTGCCGAAAAAAGGAGTATTTTATGAAAAACAAGAAATCAAACGTGTGGAGTTTTGCAACAGCAAAACTCCAAGCTAAAACCAGAATTAGCCTGCTAATTCTGGTTTTAGCAGTAATCGGGTTTTCAATCGCGGCTTGCGATAACGGAAGCGACAGCACCGCCACTACCTACGCAGTAACCGTCAACGGCGGAAACGGAAGCGGCAGTTACGCGGCAGGCGCAACCGTAAGCATTAGCGCAACAGCGTCATCGGGACAAACATTTACAAACTGGACAGTCATTTCAGGCGGCGCAACACTGGCAAATCCAAACAGCGCAAGCACCACATTTACCATGCCCGCAAATGCGGTAACCGTTACGGCAAACTTTACAGGCGGCAGCGGCGATAATGACAACACACCAAGCACTGGTATAGGTACTGGATCTATTGAAAACAGAAAGTATCGAGTTGAAGTGTATAATCTCAGCTCTGAAACTTATACTTACGGTGGTACTACTTATGGCAATAAAACTTATCAGGATGTTGTGAGAGCCGATATGATTTCCAAAGGTGCTTCTATAATTGCTCCATCTCCCTATACTAATCAGACATTTTCAGACATAACTTCAATACTTAGTTCTGCGGCTACAAGTATAGGATATACCAGTGGCGTTGCTGGAATGACTGATAGCTTGACAGAAGCATTACAAACAAATAATCAAAATGGTTGGTGGCGAGGTTTTTACAGTGGATCAACATATCGATTTTTTTACGTAAATAGAACAGGGAAAAATCCGAATTATTATACTGTAGAAGTTTATAATATCAGCTCTGCAACTTATACTTATGGTGGTACTACTTATGGCGGTAAAACTTTAGATGATGTCGTAAGAGCCGATATGATTTCCAGAGGTGCCACTATAATTGCTCCATCTCCCTATACTAATCAGACATTTTCAGGCGTAACTTCAATACTTAGCACTACAGCTACTAACATAGGTTATACCAGTGGCATTACCGGAATGACTGATAGCTTGACAGAAGCGTTACAAACAAATAATCAAAGTAGGTGGTGGCGAGCTTTTTACAGTGGATCAACATATCGGTTTTTTTACGTAAAACAAGAGTAACGGAGTAGCATCCAAGTAACGGACACGCACCACTTTTCCCTAGTGCCGTTATGCGACATTGCTAATTAGCGTCTGACCACTAAAACACATAAATAGGTTTTTTTCTATGATACTTTTTTAATGTGTTTTAGTGGTCAGAATGTATGCCCAATAAAATTCTTGAGTACAGGGCAATCCAGCGTAGCCGTGTAGATCAATAATGCCGCACGCTGAGAGCGCCAAAAAATGCCGCAGTCCCCAATAAAAGCAAGGCCGCCTTTAGGTGGCCGCCAGTGCGAGGCGGTATCCTCCAGAGTTTTTGCCACCCGCAGCCCTGCCCTGACTGTACTAAATAAATTCCTTGGGCATACATCGTGTAGCAATTTACGAAGCCAGATTGCGTTAAATCAGAGCAATATCCTTTATATCATCATCATCATCATTTACAACCGGTTTTATATCTTCTTTCTTTTCTTCTTTTTGATGTACAACATTATATTTTCTTTCTAAAAAGAGCGTCATGTGCCTTATAAATTCTTCAAACTCTCTTTCATTCATCCTTTCAATTTTTTCTTTTTCTTCTGACATCTTTCCCTTTACCGTAAAACCAAACTCAAAGAAATCTGATAATTCATCATCTTTTTCCGTTAATTGTTTATTGTATACGTTTATTTCCGTAAATTCGCTTCCACTCTCTTTGTAACCTAATAACCTCACCGAATACTTTAGTTTTATAATTACAGTCACTTCTTCAAATATTCTTTCGCTCATCCTTTTCTCTCCTCTCCTTCTTTTTTATACCACATTTTTTAGCGTATATGCAACAACCTAGTGTTCCGTAAAAAACAGGCAACAAAATATTTCATTTTTGATTTTATTTTTTAAAAGCATAAGTGCGGGTAATTATGATAAAAATGAATGATTTACTATCCTTTTTCTTCATATTTTTATATATTTGCCAAATAGGTATTTTGTAATATGTATTTTACAGAACACTAGAAATCCCGCTTTCAAAGAACTCTTTCCGCGCTAGGGACAGAATGATTTTTTCCCCTTCGCGTTTAATCTTCACAGGCCCAAGGTCGGCGGCGTTTACAGCGCCCGCACAAAAACGCCTTACAACAGCGCGTTTTACAGGGCGGGGATTTCTTTTGTTTTTTAGAAATTCGTCAATTGCCTGAAATACCGCTTCTTCACGGATGATTTGCTCCTGATCAAAAAAGTTCTTGGCCTCGGTAAAAACAGAGAATTTATCAGCCGCAGAATCACGCGAGGCGTTATGTGATATTTCAGGTTCGAGTCCCCGGTTCTGTAAACTTCGCGGCTTACAATTATTCCATTTTACGCGGGTATTTGCCTCACCGGCGATAAAGGCTGCTGTTAGCGACTGGGTTTCCGCCATGCCAAAAATGCCGCTTTCCCATGAAGGGAACGCTTCGTTTAACAGCGGAATAAGTTTGCGCCGTATCCGGTTGCGAAGGTATTTTTCGTCTATATTCGTGGAATCTTCGCGCCAACTGATGTTTTTTGTTTTTAGGTACTCTACAACATTTGCGCGGGTCATTTTTAACAATGGGCGGATAAGTCGCCCTCGTTTTTCCGGCATGGCGGACAGGCCTGCAGAACCTGCGCCGCGCAAAATACGCATCAGTGCGGTCTCTAAAAGATCGTTTTTTGTGTGGGCAAGCAATATGAGCGTTTTGTCGCCTAACCGGTTGGCTTCTTTGGAAAGCGCCCTGTGGCGGAAAAAGCGGGCTGCGGCTTCTATGCCGATTCCTCTTCGCTGAGCGAGAGCGGCTATTTTGCCCTGCGGAATATTTTCAACGCGGCACTCAATACCGTTGCTTTTGCAAAAATCGCCGACAAACTTAGCGTCGCCTTGGCTCTCTTCCGCCGGGCGAAGACCGTGTTCAACGTGGAGGCAAAAAAGCGAGTCTTTGCCGATAACGCCGCCGCTTCTAAGGGAATGCAACGCGGCAAGCAGCGCCATTGAATCTGCGCCGCCTGAAACGGCGGCTAAAAAGACTGTCCCTAGCGGATAGTCTTTTAAAACTGCGGAAACGTTATTTTCAAATTGAGCGCAGAAAGGTTCCGTTAGGATTTTTTCTCCCCGGCGCCTGAAGCCGCTTTCTTGTCTCCGGCGGCAGGCGCGGCTTTCTTGTCCCCGGCGGCTGGTGCGGCGCCCGCTGCGCCAGCGGCAGGAGCGGTTCCGGCTGCGGCGGCTTCAGCGGCGGCAACTTCAGCGGCGGTCGGAGCGACAACTTCAACCTTGGCGAATTTCACCAACGCGAAAACCTGATCGGGGTTCGTATGAAGTTTAACTCCGGCGGCAAGGGGAATATCCCTGACATGCATGGATTGATTTGCCTTAAGGCCGGAAATGTCAATCTCGATCCTTTCGGGAAGGTCTTTTGGAAGACATTCAATTTCAATTTCATGCAACGGAGTTTCCAACATTCCGCCTTCGCGGACGCCGATAGGATTCCCGATGAAAACAAGGGAAACTTTGGCGCGCAGGGCGACCCCGCTTTCAACCTCATAAAAGTCGATATGAAGAATGTTTCCGTCAACAATATTGCGCTGGGTATCCTTTACAAAAGCGTCGTATGATTTGTCTCCTACTTCCAATTTTACAATTGTACTTTCAGAGATGCCTTTCGTGCCTTTCACAAAATCGACAGCATCCAAATCGACGGAGACGGACTTGCCCGCCCTTCCGTAGATTACCGCGGGAATTCTCCCCACTTTTCTAAGCCTTCTGGATTCAGCGGAACCCTGTTTAGAGCGGCTTTTCGCCTGTAACACAACTTTGCCCATATATTTACCTCAATTAAAAATTACGGGATTAAACCCTATCTGGGACGACAGGATTCGAACCTGTGAATACCGGCTCCAAAGACCGGTGGCTTACCACTTGCCGACATCCCATGTTTGGGTAAGTTTACTAAAATTGGGGAAAAGAATCAATAGGCAATTTATACGCAAAAATTTCTCACAAAGGGCACAAATGTACAAAGATCACGAAGAAGAGGGAAGAAGGGGTGTTTGTCCGAAATCTTAGATTGAGATTCGCGATAAGATAACGGACAAAGACCTTTGATTCTTCTTTGGTAACCTTACACTTTGCCTGTGTTCTTTTAACTACTATCCACTTCTTCCCCTAACTAGGGGCGCACAAGCCGGAAGCCGATGCCGTTGGTGCGGGACGGATCCGACTGTAAGCCGTATTCCCGACGGGCAGAACGAACTGACATTGCACCATCATAAAAGCACCCGCCGCGCATCACACGGGCAGTACCGGAGACCGCCCCCGCAGGATCGGTCTGTGTTTCGTTTGTATAATCGCCAAACCAGTCCCAGCACCACTCATTTACGTTTCCGTGCATATCGTACAATCCCAATGCGTTAGGTGAAAAAATACCTACTGCCGTTGTCTTTCCCCTAGACTCTCCCTTAGCGTTATTATTATACGGATATTTTCCGTTATAATTTGCCTGCCTTGTTGTGATGTTGTTTCCGGTACTGAACGGCGTTGTCGTCCCCGCTCTACAAGCATATTCCCATTCAGCTTCCGTAGGCAGACGGTAACCGTTAGCTCCTCGGTTCCATGTTACGTTATCGCCGTTTATGGTATATGCGGGAGTCAGTCCTTCCTTTAAGCTCCTCCTGTTGCAGTACTCTACCGCGTCAGACCAGTTTACATTTTCCACCGGCAGGTTGTCCCCTTTAAAATAACTGGGATTTGCCCCCATCACTTCCTGATATTCTTTCTGCGTAACCTCATATTTCCCCATGTTAAAACCGCTCACCGTTACCTGATGCTGCGGACCTTCTCCTCTAAAACGGTCTGGCTCGTTGGCAGGACTGCCCATTGTGAAGGTTCCGCCTTGTATGCGTACCATGTCGGAGGGGACTGGCGTTGGTTGCGGTGTTACCGTCATCGTCGTGGTTACTTGCGGCTTGCTGCCGAGATATGCCGTATCAAAAAATTGGTTGTATACTGCGGGAATTTGCGTCCTGTTGCTTGCTCGGGACACGTCCGCACCAGTACGGTTAAATACTTCTTTTACTTCCAGTCCAGGAGTTTTAAGGTTGTTCAACAGGTGGGCGGTAAAAAGACCGTTTCTACCCGAGCCGTCCGCAGCGGTGGAACCTGCGCTGGTCGAATATACAATGATACTGTCAACAGGTTGGCTGCCTACTACGGAAAGCCCCCTTGTGCCACTTCTTTTCCAACTGAAAGGATTATCCCTGCAAGCGTCCAACACTACCACGTTGAGCGCGTTCTTCGCTTCGTTTAGTTCAGCAAGCGCCCATTGGACGGATACCGCCCTGTCACGCAGGGAGTTTTCACTCGGTATGTTCGATCCGACAGGAATTAAATAGTTCTCTCCGTTGGACTGCACCCCGTGTCCCGCGTAAAAGAAAAAGCCGTAAGAGCCGCTTGAGACGGAAAGACGGTTTTTAAGCCGCATTACCGCGCTTTCCATTTGGTCAAGGTTTGCGTCCAAAAGCTTGTCCACGGTAAAACCAAGCCCCTGCAAGGCGGCTTCCATGTCATTGGCATCATTCACAGGATTGTTAAGCTTTCCTATGTTCGTATAGTTTCCGTTGCCTATGACAAGCGCGTATTTTTGTTGCGCGAAAAGTCCCGTGCCGGAAACAAACAATAAAGAAATAATAAAAAATAATTTTAATGTTTTTTTCATCAACAACTCCTTATTTGTGATTAATAGCCAATAAAAGCCCGAAGACCGCTTTTGGGTTTCCCGACATTGCGGAAAAACGCATTTCGTTGGTTTCATAGCGGGCATTGTGCGCGGGAATATAATTTAAGCCGACTGCGGCGGCGACACGCTGATGGAAACTTCCTTTCTCTTTGGAAAAACGCTCCGTTATCACGTCAATGTCAAGCGCTTCTTTTGAGTATAGGACAACCAGATAGTCCGTACCAGTTTTTTGATCCAGAAAAATCCAGAGTGATTCTCCGGGAATGGCAATGGCGTTCTCGCTGTAATCAAGCGCCGGGGATATGTTATAACCTTCAGGCGGGAATATCATCGTCGTTTCATTTGACGAATTGTCTCCCGCAAAAGCATACACATAAGCGGGTTTGTCGTTTTCCAGCAGGTAACGGAATTTAGTTCCGGAAACATACGAGCCGGTTGTACGGTAGTAACCGCCTTCAAAAGTTACAGGCATCCCCAGTTTGGAATTTTCCACCTCAACTTTTACAGACCCCGAGTATTCAGCGCCGTCTTTATATGCCGACAAATTTTCAATTACCTCGTAGGCTTGATTTACAAAATCATTAAACACCTGATATGGAATCCATATATAGCCGTTATTCCCCCAGATTGTACCCCAACTGTTCAGAATCTCAAAAGCTCCGCCGTATTTTGTATCGTCATACCCCACTACGCACATGGCATGGCCGCCGTAATTAACCGCAGGATTGTCGGAAGGCCGCCATACTTCTTTGGCTTTAAAAAACGAATCCGGACAATTCATTCCGATAATCACGGGTTTGCCTTCACAGATGCTTTTCTTAACCATATCCGTCCGCGCGTTGTTTGTTTCGCTGCGCCGCGAGGCGTATAATGTTACATATCCGCCTATAGGATAACGGCGGCTGCTTGAAAACATGGAAAGGGTAATTAAATTGAAAGCCATTGTTTTTTCAAATTCCGCTCTTTTAACAGCGCCTTCTATCTTCATAAATTCCAGAATGTCGGAAATCGCCGCGCCTTCTTGCCCCGTGGGGTTAATATTTTTAAGCGAATAAAAGCCTTTGTAAACAAAAATCGGGGAGAATACGTTATTTGTAACCAAAAAATAATCAACACGGTTCAAAGATACCGATTCCGCAATTGTCCTTGCGGCATACGCGCTTGCCCAACCTACGCAAGTCCCGTAATTACCCTGATCTCCGGGTTGCGGGGCGTACTGTTTAAGCGAATATGCCTTGGGTATAACGGTATATGAACGTGTTAATTGAACCGCCTTACGCGGCAGGCTGTTATAACGGTCGTCATCAAGAATTGCCCCTTTTGGGAATGTTTGGGCAAACAATGCACAGGCGCTTAGCGCCGCCGCAAGTATAAGAGTTACGATCCTTTTATTGCTTCGCATAAAAAATCTCCTTTACAACGCTGTTTTTCTTCTTTTCTCTTTTTTCTTTCGCACTATCTTCTCTTTTTTCTCTCTTCTTTTTTTTTGCACCGCCCCTAGCGTATAAATATCGCCTAACGGCACTACGGAAAAGTGGTGTCGGTTACGCTGCGTACCAAAGATGCCGTGGAGTACCTTTGCGACAGAATGGCGGTTATGGAGGATGGGAAGTTTATTTGAAAGAGGCTCACACTAACTATCCACTACCTACTTCCCTACTCATTAATTCTTTAATCGCTTTATTTCATCAAGGCTGAGTCCTGTTATCTTCTGAATAGTTTCGTCAGAAACTCCTTCAACCAGCGCATTACGGGCGAATTCTTCCCTGCCTTCTTCTTTGCCTTCTTCCCTAGCTTCGTCCTGCCAGACTCTTTTCGCCGTGTCCCAATTCCATTCTGTTGTTAGCATACTCATTACCTCCTTGGCGTGTTTCTCCATTAACTCTTTCAATATATCATGTTTCTTACAATATTGCACTGTCTTTTTTACCGCATCTTTCAAAGACGCTCCCACTTTCTGATACTCCCTCACCTTTGCTATAAACGCGCTGTATTGAGCTAAGGTTTTACACTTTCTCGCTATTTTTTCATTCTTTCCCTTGTTTATGTTTATTATCTTTACTTCCAGTTCCAATGTGAGATACTCTTTTTCTGAAAGTCCCAAACTCTCCGTACTCTCAAATAATTCAAGAGTGTTAATGACGACTGGAACATTGGGGCTTAGAGTTATCCCCTCCAGAGCGCAGTAGAGTTCTCTTAAAACGTCAGGATTACTGAAGATGAAGGAGAAAACGCTGTTTTTAAATTTTTTGTTTACATTTTCCATAGCAACCTCGCAAAATGGTTTTGTAGTTGACCGCCACAAGACAGTTTTTAAAACTACATACCCTATATGGCGCAAGAGTGCCGTTTTGCTTGACTGAAAATAAAGATTTTTTAAGGATTTTTTTCCAAGAACTTCACACAAAGAGCACAAAGGTACAAAGATCACAAAGAGGGAAAAAGGAGGTGAAAGCTAAGCTTGAGCCTCATTATAAGATTACGAACAAGACTATCAACTGCCACTATACCACCCCTAGCGCTCAAATGTCACCTAACGACACTAGGGAAAAGAGGTAGCAGGTACGTTTGCGTGTCCATCGAAAAAGTATTAACGGTTACCTTTGCGTATACTGAGTATATCCGTATTTATAGTTTTACTACTTCTTCAGGAGATAAGCCTGTCGATTTAACTATTATATCAAAAGAAACACCTAACGATTTCAGGTTACTGGCAGTTTCAACTTTGCCTTTCTTATAATAGCCGTCGAATTGCGACTGCCTGTCCATCCATGCTTTCTGCCGCGCGTTATACTCCGCCCTTACTTTCTCGTCCGCGCTTATCTCGTACAGGATGTCTACCGCTTTCCGTATTTCAGGGTTTGCCGTTGCTATCATCTCAAATTCTCCTTTCTAATACATACGCAGATTACCCGCTGTATTTGATCGTAATGCTCGCCTTTTCCTATCTGATCTACTATCAACCTTGACTTGTAAAACGAAATACGTTCCCCTATATACATTAAGGGGTTTACCTGTATTTCTATGTCGATAATTTTACCGGTCTTGGTGCTTACTTTTACGTCCAGAATGCCCATTTTGTCTTCTTCATGTTCCGGTTTAAGGTAGGTGTCCAAAAAAACAAGCTCAAATTCTTCGTCCGGCAGGTTCACAAAGCTCTTGAGCATGGCTATGAGTATATTTTTATGGCGGTCATCGCCAAAGAGGAGCTTGAACACAAAGTCGTTTGTTGGAAGTAGAATGTCGTAGTCCATGACTTTAGTATACAAAAGAAATAAGCCGTCTACAAGGGGGCTTTTTAATGGCTTTTGTTTTGGTTTTTACCATTTAGTGGTTAATGGTTAGTGATTAGTTAATAGTATCGTTGTTAGTAAGCTACGCTTGATAATATCACGCTTAGCTTGCAAACTTCGCTCTCTATATACTCTCCCCGCTCCATGCCCACGCCTTCGCTCCACTCCGTGTCGCTACGGCTTGGGCATGTCGCCTGTATTGCTGACGCAGAACTCAGGGGCGCACCAGCCGGAAGCCGATGTCGTAGTACCGGACGTACGGGTAGCTGCCGTACCGAGACGCAGAACGCAGGAACATGCCGTAGTTGTTCCAGTTCCCGCCGCGTAACACCCGGTAAGACCCAGAGGACGCGCCCATAGGATCGGTTTGCGCCCCACTTGTATAATCGCCATACCAGTCCCAGCACCACTCCCGTACGTTCCCATGCATATCATACAATCCCAATGCGTTTGGAGAAAAACTCCCAACTGCCGTCGTTTTTTGCCTGTACTCCCCCTTCGCGTTATTATTATATGGATAGTTTCCATCGTAATTCGCCTGACTTGTTGTGACGTTGTTCCCGGTACTGAACGGCGTTGTCGTCCCCGCCCTGCAGGCGTATTCCCATTCAGCTTCCGTAGGCAGACGGTAGCCGTTGGCGTTCTTATTCCATGTTACGTTATCACCATTTCTGGTATACGCTGGAGTTAATCCCTCCTTCTGGCTCCTCTTGTTGCAGTACTCTATCGCGTCATACCAGCTTACTTGTTCCACAGGCAGATTGTCCCCTTTAAAATTACTGGGATTTGTCCCCATCACTTCCTGATATTCCTTCTGCGTTACTTCGTATCTTCCCATGTAGAAACTGCTCACCGTCACCTGATGCTGTGGGCCTTCATTACTATTACGGCTTGGCTCACTGGAGGGGCTGCCCATTGTGAAAGTTCCGCCTTGTATGCGTACCATGCCGGCGGGGATGGACGCGGGTTGTTGAGCGGCAGGTGTTACTGTTTGCGCGGGTTGCGTAGCAGGCTGTTGCGGTTGTGTGGTTGTCGTCGTTGTCACCTTAGGCTTGCTGCCGAGGTAGGCGGTTTCGGAGAAGTCGGTGTACAGGGCGGGGCGTTGTTCGTTGTTGCTGGCTCTCTGTACGTCGCCCATTGTCCGACGGAATACCTCGTTTACTTCAAGATCGGGGTTTTTCATGTTTGCTAAAAGGTAGGTTGTAAATAACCCGTTCTTGCCAGTGCCGTCGCTGGCGGTCTTGCCCGCTCCTGTCGCGTACATGATTATGCTGTCAGCGGGCGGAGCGGCAATTACCGCAAGGCCGCGGTCGGCGCTTTTTGTCCATGCTACGGGAAAATCGCGGCAGGCGTCTAAAACTACTATGTTCAGCGCGTTCCTCGCGTCGTTTAACATTCCAAGCATGACTTGTACAGATAGCGCCCTCTCGCGCAAAAAGTTTCGGTCGGGTATGTTGGCGTCCGCAGGTATCAGATAGTTTATTCCGTCCATCTGCACCCCGTGTCCGGCGTAAAAGAAAAAGCCGTATGAAGTGTTCCCACCTTCAACAAGGCGGTTCTTAAGCCGTATCGCCGCGTTTTCCATTTGGGCAAGACTGCCGTTCAACACCTTGTCTACTGTCCAACCCAAGCTCTGCAAAGCGGCGGCCACGTCGTTGGCGTCGTTTACCGGATTACGCAGAGTGCCAAAATTAGTATACGTCCCGTTACCGATGACAAGCGCGTATTTTTTCTGAGCGAAAAGAGCCGCCGTAAGAAAGAATGACAATATAATAAGAATAGCGAATTTTTTCATTGTATACTCCCCGAATAAGTAAAATTATACCATAAAATAGTGAGCAGTGAGAAGTGAGTAGTGAGCAGTATTGTTGTTTGGAAGATTATCTTACATACTGGCTCACTGCTCACTACTCACTGCCCACTGCCCACTGCTCACTTTTCACTGCTCACTGTTCACTATCTCCTACTTGATTCTTTTTTAATAAATTTATATCTTTTACAAAGACTAAACAAAGGTCATGGGCCGCTAGCTCAGTTGGCAGAGCATCGCCCTTTTAAGGCGGTGGTCGGGGGTTCGAATCCCGCGCGGCTCAGGTTTATTCGCAAGAAGATCTCACGAAGATCACTAAGGTACAAAGATCACAAAGGAGGAATCAGGGGTCTTTGTCCGAAGACTATGCGTGAGCTTCACGATAAGATAACGAACAACAACCCCCTCTTCTTTGTGATCTTCTCTTTCTTTGTGCTCTTTGTGAGAAACCTTTCGATAAATTTCATTGACTTTTAACATGCTAAAAGGTAAAATAAGAACATGAATCTAAAAACGGTAATTACCACGGATACGATAGAGCTTCATTTGAAAGGCTCTACCAAGAAAGAAATAATCAACGAATTGCTTGATATTCTTGTCAGAACGGGAAAAATTAAGGATAAAGGGGCGGCGTTGGCGGCTGTAATGGACAGAGAGGAAAAAATGTCCACCGGCATGAAGCACGGGATCGCCATTCCGCACGGGAAATGCGCGTCTTCTGAGGATTTGGTCGCTTGTATCGGCATTTCGGAAAAACCTGTGGACTTTGATTCTTTGGATAAACAGCCTTGCAGAATTTTTATAATGACCCTATCACCGGTTGAAAAAACAGGGCCGCACTTGCAGTTCCTTGCGGAAGTCAGTCTGTTATTTAAAAGCGCCGAAAAACGCGAGGAAATTATAAAAGCCAAAACACCCGAAGAAGTGCTGGAAATACTTGCCGATTAATCCCAGCAAGGGAAAGACAATGTACGTCAAAGACAATCTGATTCTTGATAACGACGGCAGAGTTTTAATCTTGCGCGGAGTGAATCTTGGCGGAGACTCAAAAATACCTTTCTGTGAAATCGGCGGCGAAATAAAACCCGAATTTTTAAACACTCAAAATAATGTTTCCTTTGCCGGCAGGCCTTTTCCGCTTGAAGACGCGGAGAGTCATTTTAGGCGGCTAAAAAAAGCGGGAATGACTTTTCTAAGACTGATTGTCACATGGGAAGCTATTGAGCATGAGGGGCCGGGAATCTACGATGAAGCGTATTTGGCGTACTTGCGAAAAATTTTATTAATAGCAGATAAAGAGGGGATTTCAGTTTTTATCGATCCTCATCAGGACGTGTGGAGCAGATGGACGGGGGGCGATGGCGCTCCTGTGTGGACTTTGGAAAAATTGGGAATGAATCCCGATAATTGCGATGCTTGCGCGGCGGCAATTACGCGCCAGCGTTACGCTCTTTATCATAAGAGCAAAAAATATCCCGACGGTGAGCCATTTCCCAAAATGATATGGCCGGGCAATTACAACCGTTACGCGGCGGCGACAATGTTCAGCTTGTTTTTCGCGGGAAAAACTTACGCGCGGGATTTGCGGATAGAGGGTGAAAATGTACAGGACTGGCTTCAAAACCGGTACATTGCCGCTTTTAAACACGCGCAACGCCGATTAAAAAATTGCTCCGCAATAGCAGGTTGGGGTTCGATGAACGAGCCGCACTTTGGCTTTATCGGCCATCAGAATCTTGAAAATCCTGAAAGCATGGTTATCCCAGCCGGGCCGCGCCCAAGCCCGTGGCAGGCAATCCGCGCAGCCTCCGGCTTTCCTGTGGAAGTTCCCATTTACAAAATTGAATCTTTGTTTAAAAAAGTTTCCGGTTACGAGACATTCAACCCGCGTGGGATTTCACTTTTTAAAGACGGTTTTTCCTGCCCTTGGAAACAAGCGGGCGTGTGGCGCGAAGAAGGCGGCGTACCTCGGCTTTTACGCGCCGATCATTTTAGCAGTTATCAGGGACGGCCTGTAAACTTTGCCGATGACTTTTTAAAACCGTTTATCGTCAAATACATCAATGCAATGAAAGAGGCTGACGATAAATCTCTTTTCTTTATTGAGGGATTGCCTAATTGCATGAAAGCCGAATCTCATCCGTCATGGGATAAGAACGATCCTATTAACACAGTCAACGCGTTTCACTGGTACGACGGCTTCGCTCTTTTTACAAAAAGTTTTCGTTCTTGGTTTACGTTTAACCAGGACACTTTTAAAATAATTTTGGGAAGAAAAAATGTAGCGGACTATTTCGCGAAATGTCTCGCTCAAGGAATCGGTTGGACAAAGGAAAAAATGGGAAACATGCCCGCTTTTTTGGGAGAGTTTGGGCTTGCCTTTGACTTGAACAACCGCAGAGGTTTTAAAAAAGGCGATTATTCGACACACGAGCAGGCGCTTTCAATGTACTATGACGCGGTAGACGCAAATCTTCTTCACTCGACAATTTGGGATTATTCGGCATGCAACACGAATAAATACGGCGACAGTTGGAACGACGAAGACCTTTCAATATTTTCAGAAAACAGCGAACGCGCCTCTTCCGGCTGGAAACGCCCCTACCCAATGGCAACCGCCGGAAAGCCGCTTTTTTTCAGTTGGAACAAAAACCGCAAAAAAATAGTTTTCTATTTTACCGCCGAAAGCTCAATTAAAGCGCCAACTGTAATTTTTCTGCCCGAGTACTTATTCGCGAAAGAGCCAAAAATAGAAATCGCCACCCCAAAAGGAGAGACTCTTAAATGGGAACAAACCCGTGAAGAGCAAAAATTACTTATTTACAACGGCGATTATGATGGGGAAGTACTGGTAGTCCTTAAAAATTAATTATTTACAAAAAGACCTCTCGCAGAGGCGCAAAGGCGCAAAGTTACTGTCCGAAAGTCCATTGTTAATCAAGATATATAATTTTGACGACAAATCTTGAAGGAAAAATGACGATCCTACAAACAACAACTTTGCGCCTTTGCGCCTTTGCGAGATAAAATTTGGGAATAATTCTTTGTAAAGTTTTTTATGTTACTGACTACTAGGGATAATCCCCAGTAAGGCGTTTTTCTTCTTCTTTAAGAAGTCTTGAAAGAAAGCGATTTTCCAGTTTGCGGCGGTTTCCTAAAATGCGGCTTGTGTAATTGAGAGTGACTTCGGGAGCGCCCGTTGACCTTACCCTTCCCGTGCCGACATTGTACATGGCAAGAGCGGAAATTTCACTGCCGCTTGAATCCATGCAGTAACGCAGATGGCCGACACCGTAACGGGCGTTGGTATTAATATCGTAGAAAGACAAAATATCAAGCTGGGGAAAAGATTGGTTGTTTAATTGAAATAAACCGCGATCTACGCTTCCGTTGCGGTTTTTTTTGTTTATCGCGTTTGGATTAAATTGGCTTTCTTCCCAGCATAAGGCGAAGGCCAACGCCGGCGGAATGTCAAATACATCACAACTGTCCAGAATAGCCCGCGCGATTTCCGCGTTTGAACATATAGCGGTAAAAAATTCCGTTACCCATTCTTTGTACTCGGGATTTCGATAATACTCCAAAATAGAATCGGGAATGTTTTCTGATTGGCGAAAAAGCGCGGAATAGTCTTCTTCTTCATAATCATCTTCTTCATCATCTTGAATAATGGGGATAACAGGCGCAGTTTTTTTAAAATAACCGGAATAATCCGCGATTAACGCGCATAAAATAAAAGAACAGAGTACCCCTGTAAACATGGGCATTATTAATTTTACTTTTATTTTTGAAAAACTTGTCTCCAAAAAAGTTACCTTTAAATCGAGCGAACTCTTATTATTCCGTCTACCTTACGAATTTTGTCAAGCACGGGCGCGGATAATTGCTGCTCGGTGTCAATTATATTATAGGCGTAATCATCACGGTGGTGGTTGATTAAGTCGGTAATATTTATATTTGAACCGGCAAGAATTGTCGTTATCTGCCCTACCATATTGGGAATATTTTTATTCACTACAAGCAGCCTGTTTGGGGCGCGTTGTTCAAGTTTACAGCGGGGAAAGTTCACGGAATTGCGGATTGTTCCCGTTTCAAGATAGTCAATAATTTGCTTAACTGCCATAATAGCGCAATTATCTTCGGCTTCGGGAGTTGACGCGCCAAGATGGGGGATACCGATTACTTTCTTGCACGCCAAAAGTTCCTGATTCGGGAAATCGGTAACATAGACGCTTATCTTTCCCGCGTCAAGCGCTTCAATTATGTCCTTGTCTTTAACCAGCGCGTTACGCGAAAAGTTGATAATCCGCGCGTCTTTTTTAATTATACGGAACTTTTCAGCGTCTAAAAGCCCTTTGGTCGTCTCCCCAAGCGGAAGGTGCAAAGTGATGTAGTCTGATTTTGCAAGGAGGCTTTCTAGGGTATCGGCGCGGACTACTTCGCGGGAAAGATTCCACGCGGCGTCTACGGAAATATACGGGTCGTAGCCGATAACGTCCATGCCCAGAGCAATCGCGTCATTTGCGACCATTACGCCGATGGCGCCAAGGCCGACAACGCCTAAAGTTTTTCCCTTAATTTCAGGCCCTGTAAATTTAGACTTCTCTTTTTCTACAAGTTCCGCAATATCCGCCTTGTCAGCCGAAGACATAGTCCAGTTAATGCCGCCGACAATATTACGCGATGAAAGAAGCAGCGCCGCAAGAGTCAGTTCTTTGACTGCGTTGGCGTTGGCGCCCGGAGTATTAAAGACCACTACCCCGCTGTCGCTGCACTTCTGCACGGGAATATTGTTATAACCCGCGCCCGCCCTCGCGATAGCAATCACGGAAGAAGGTATCTCCATTCCATTCATGTCGGCGCTGCGTACCAATACAGCGTCGGGGTTGGGAATGTCGCTCGCGACTTCATATTTATCCCGAGGGAAAAGATCAAGCCCCAAGGGAGAAATTTTATTCAACGTTTGAACACGAAACATATTTATTCCTTTTATTTTTTCTCAAATTTTTCCATGAAACTTATCAGCGCTTTTACGCCTTCAATCGGCATGGCGTTATAAATGCTCGCCCTCATGCCGCCGACAAGCCTGTGGCCCGCCAGATTAATAAGTTTTGCCGCAGCCGCTTCTTTTACAAAACGTGTTTCAAGCTCGGTCTTTTTCGCCTCATTCTGTTCCGTCGTTATAAACGGGATATTCATCAAACTGCGGTACTCTTTTTCCACGGGAGAATAAAACAGATCTGACGCGTCAAGGTAATCATAAAAGAGATTGGCTTTTTCACGGTTCAATTTTGCCATGGCTTCAACGCCGCCTAAATTTTTCAGCCATTCTAAAACAAGCATAATTATGTAAATGCCATAACATGGCGGAGTATTGTACATGGAACCTTCAGCCGCGTGAATGTCATACCGGAGCATCATTGGAATCCAATCCGGCACTTTCTTGATTAGATCTTCGCGGATAATTACAACAGTAGTTCCCGCAGGCCCTAAATTTTTCTGAGCGCCGGCGTAGATCAGCCCAAACTTGCCGACATCAATCGGCTCTGAAAGGATGCAGCTTGAAGCGTCAGTAACAAGAGGCACGGAGCCAGTATTGGGAAGCTTATCCCACTTGGTTCCTACGATTGTATTGTTCAGCGTTATATGATAATAAGCGTCATCGGCTGAAGGAGGGGGAGCGTCGGGAATGTATGTGTAAGCCTTGTCCTTGGAACTTGCCTTTACTTCCACCTCGGCGTATTTTGATGCTTCTTTCGCCGCCTTGTCCGCCCAAATGCCAGTATCAATATATGAAGCTTTCTTTCCCCGTCCTGGCATATCGCCCGCCGCAAGGTTAAGTGGAATCATTGAAAATTGAAGCGAAGCGCCGCCCTGTAAAAAAAGCACTTTAAAATTGGCGGGAATACACATTAATTCCCTAAGCAGTACCTCCGCCTTATCAATAATAGGCTTAAAATCCTTGGAACGGTGGCTCATCTCCATTACGGATTGGCCGGTGCCGTTCACATCCGTCATTTCAGCCGCCGCTTTTTCCAGAACCGGCAATGGAAGGGCAGAAGGCCCCGGAGAAAAATTGTAAACTCTCATGGTAAACTCCAAATAAATAGATTACCTTACTATACAAAAAAATCAAAATAATGTCGAGAAGGGCTAAATACAGGCAAAAAACACGGTATTTCAATGTAAAGGCAAGTATTAATTGAACTGTAAAGGAATTTGATATAAAATTAAGATATGGCTGACAGAGTTTTTACCGTACTTGACCTAATAGACCTCGATCTTAAAGAACACAATTCTTTAAACCTCCGCTGTATCGGGGGCAGAAAGGGGCTTGGAAGGTCAATTGACATTCCCGACATAAATAGGCCAATGGGCGCGATTATGGGCTTTTTTGAAGATTTCGCCTATCAAAGAATTCAACTTTTCGGGCGCGGGGAAGTGGCATTTTTAAGGCGGCTGGAGAGCGAAGGCAAGACCGAGACAATCAAGGAGATGTTCAATTTCCCGATGCCCTGTTGCATTTTTACACATAACCTAAGCCCGCACAAAGAATTTTCAGAGATAGCCGAAAATTCCCAATGCCCGATCTTGCAAACTGATTTTGGGTCTGCTGATTTTTCCGCCAGAATAATGCGTATCCTTTCCAGTATCTTTTCGCCGCGTCAGGTTGTCCACGGCGTGCTTGTCGAAGTTTACGGTTTGGGGATTTTAATACAGGGCGACTCAGGAGTCGGAAAAAGCGAAACGGCGCTGGAATTGATTCACAGGGGACACCGGCTGGTCGCCGACGACGTGGTAGAAATAAATTGCAATTACGGAAACACGCTGATGGGCGCGGGCGCGAATAAAATTATCGGGCACCACATGGAAATTCGCGGCCCGGGAATAATCAATATTACGCATCTGTTCGGAGTAAGGGCGATAAGGGACAGAAAAGAAGTCCAGCTTGTTGTAGAACTGGAAGAATGGGACGCGCATAAAGATTACGACAGGTTTGGCGCTGTAGATCACACGGTCGAACTATTGGGAGTTAAAATACCAAAGTTGACAATACCCGTAAAACCGGGACGTAATATTCCAATTATCATAGAAACAGCCGCGATGAACGAGCGGTTAAAATCCATGGGTTATCATGCCGCCAAAGAATTCAACAAAAATATTTTAAAGTGGATCGAAAGCGACGCCGCAAGATCGGTCTTCTTTGGCCATGACGATATAATTTAAGGGAAATAGAATGACTGAAAGAGTTGTTACAGTATCAAACAGAGCGGGCATTCACGCGCGCCCTTCTGCTCTTTTAGTTCAGACGACAAAGAATTTTTCATCGAATATTTATATAGAAAAAGGAATGGATAGGATAAACGCCAAATCCATAATGGGTATTATAACTTTAGGCGCGTCCTACGGAACGGAATTAAGAATTATTGCCGAAGGAGAGGACGAAAAAACGGCGGTAGAAACGCTGGTTAAACTCTTTGAATCGAAATTTGAGGAAGAGTAAGTTACGTGCAAAACAATAAATCACGCCCCGAATATTCAATTTTAAAAGTACGGATATTGATATTAATTTATTCTCTGTTATGTGTTCTTACTTTTCTTTTTTCTAGGAAATTTTTTACAAGCATTCTTCAAAACGGCGAAGTGCCGGATCGTCTTAACCTTATCGTATTTTTCACCATTCCCGCGGTATTAATAATTTTTCTTGGAATTTCCGTTTTCTACTTTCTTATGGATTTTATTTTTCAGCGCCCTGGGAGCAAATTCAGCGTAAGGCTTTTGGCTTATTTCGCCGTTATCGTCATCTTTTCAATAGCTCCAATAACGCTTATGACAAGCGCCGCGTTAAACCAAATCGCGCGTTTTTGGCAAAGTATGGACTCAAACGCGTCTACCATGGCGGCAAACAGTTTTATCGCCGAAAATTATTCGCTTCACCTGGAGCGTTTTGAAAATATCCTGCGGCAGAATAATTTTTCAAGTTCCGCGCCGCTAGCAAAACTTCCGCAGGACATTTCATCTGTTCAGGTTTTTCGCTTGGCAAACGAGCAATGGGCGGAAGTATCGTATACGGGCGACGAACAGTTTAAACTGCCGGCGCCCCCCTCCGCTGAAACCGGCTTTGTAACAAGAGAGTTACCTAGGGATCAGGGGACAATTCGTTATGTGCAAAGGATGCCGCAGAATTCCTTAAGAGTTATCAATTACAGCCTGGGCATGGATTTTGACAATGGGAAATCCGCATTGGACAACCAAGCCGAGCGTTTTGAGACGGTTAATCTGTTAAGAAAAAATATGCGCCCATTACTAATCTATTATTACGCCGCGTTTTTTCTTCCAACTTTGTTAATGACTGTAATTATAGCCATTTCATTCACAAGGCGCATTACGCGCCCTATCGCTGAATTAACGGAAGCGATTCAACGCGTCGCCGAGGGGGATTTTTCCTTTCAGATTTTATCAAGCCGCAATGACGAGCTTGGCGTTCTAATCCGTTCCTTTAACTCGATGGTTCAGGACTTGGAAAAAACAAGGGAAGCGCTTGTAAGAAACGAAAAAATATCAATATGGCAGAACATGGCGCAGCAGCTTGCACATGAGATAAAGAATCCTCTTACGCCGATAAAACTTTCCGCCGAGCGCGTGCTTCGCAGGTGGCAGAACAACCCGGAAGAAATAGGAGAAATTTTAGAAAGTTCCATGATGGCGATTATTCAGGAAACGGAAGGGCTTTCAGTTTTGTTAAACGAATTTAGAACATTATCAAAACCGATGGAACCGTCTAATTCGCTTACCTTTTTAAAAGAACCCGTAGAAGAAGTAATAAACGCGTACTCAGGCTCTTACCCTAATGTAAAATTCAATCTGGAGCATATAGAGACAAATATACAAATAAAAATTGATAAACACCGTCTTTCGCAAATTATTACAAATCTTGTGATAAATTCCATTGACTCAATGGACGGTAACGGAGAAATTGAAATACGCGCTGATATTGTCAAAAAAAGAGAAGTCTGCTATTGTAGAATAAGCGTCAAAGATTCGGGCAAAGGCATCGGCGCGCAGGAAGGCCGTCAAATTTTTACTCCATATTTTACAACTAAAGAATCTGGCACGGGATTGGGGCTTCCCATTGTCGAGCGAATTGTTACGGATCATGGCGGAACAATCTGGTTTGATTCGGCGGAAGGTATAGGAACGACGTTTTATATCGATCTGCCGTCAGCTTAAGCCACAGGCTTGAGGAATTAAATGCCGTCAATATTAATCATTGATGATGAACCCGGTATCAGAAAAACTCTCGCCTCCATCCTTGAAGATGAAAAATATAAAGTCTTTACCTCGGAAGACGCTCTTGCCGGCATTGAAACATTAAAACGCGAAGTAATAGATTTAGTTTTCCTTGACGTGCAGTTGCCAAAACTGGGCGGCATTAAAGCGCTTGAACAAATACGCAAAGAATGGCCGGTTACGGAAATTATCATGATTTCAGGCCACGCGAGCATTGATATAGCGGTACGCGCCGTTAAGCTTGGCGCTTTTGACTTTTTGGAAAAGCCGCTGTCGATTGATAAAATCCTTACAGTCTGCAGAAACGCGCTCGCGATAAAAAATCTTCGCGAAGAAAATAAAACTTTAAAAAGAATCAATAATTTCGCGAGCGAGGATATAATCGGAACGAGCGCCGCCGCTAGAAAAATAAGGGAGACGGTAAAACAGGCGGCGGCAAGCGACGCGCGAATATTAATCACCGGAGAGAACGGTTCGGGAAAAGAAGTAATCGCGAGGGCGATTCATTCCTGCTCCGCGCGGGCTGAAAATCCGTTTGTTGACGTAAACTGCGCGGCAATACCGGAGGCGCTGATAGAAAGCGAACTCTTTGGCCATGAAAAAGGCGCTTTTACCGACGCCGTTTCCACGCGCAAAGGGCGGTTTGAATTAGCGCACGGCGGGACTCTCTTCCTTGATGAAATCGGCGACATGAGCCTTTCCGCGCAGGCAAAAGTGCTGCGCGTACTTCAGGAACAGAAAATAGAACGCGTCGGCGGGGAAAAAGTAATAGAAACCGACGTGCGCGTTATAGCGGCGACAAATCAAGATTTGGAAAAAGCCTGTAACCAGGGGCGGTTCAGACAGGATTTATTTTTCAGATTAAATGTTATTCCCATCCATTCCCCTCCCCTGCGGGAAAGAAAGGAAGATATTCCACATCTTCTTTACCATTTTTTAAAAGTTTTAAAAAAAGAAATCGCTCTGGAACCCGACGCTCTGGAACTTCTTGCCGCTCATGATTGGCCGGGGAATATCAGAGAATTAAAGAATTTAGCCGAAAGAATGGCGGTAATGCACCAGGGAAATGTCATAAACGGGGAAGATATTGAAAAATTGCTCAATATAAAGGGAAAAAAGCCCGTAAATACGGCGCAAACAAGCATGGACGCGGCAATAGCTTCAAATATTTTGGAACAAAATTACAATGAAGCCAAGGACAATTTTGAAAAATATTATTTGGAATTCCAACTTTTAAAAAACAATGGTATAATATCAAGGACGGCGGAGGCTATCGGAATTTACCCGAGCAACCTTCACGCTAAAATCAGGAAATACGGTATTACGACCGCGAAAAATAGGGAGCAATAATAATTATGAAAGAGTTGACAGATCGCCAAAAACAAGTCCTTTCCTTTATCGCTAACTATATTAAAAAAAACTCCTACCCTCCTACGATAAGGGAGATTGCCGATCATTTTGAAATTTCCGTAAAAGGAGCGCATGATCACATAACGGCTCTGCGTAAAAAAGGACATTTAAAACAGGCGGACAAAAGGCCGAGGACGATGGGGTTGACCCATTCAAGGCCGGAAGACGCGGATTTGCTGGAAATCCCCCTTCTTGGAACAGTTGCCGCAGGCCTTCCTATTCTGGCGGAGGAAAATTTTGACGGAAATATTCTGCTTCACCGTTCCATGTTAAAGAAAAATAAAAAATATTTCGCGCTTAAGGTAAAGGGCGATTCAATGTCCGGCGTGGGCATACTGGAAGGCGACACCGCGATTATTGAAAAGCAGAATACCGTCCATAACGGCGAAATTGCCGTAGCGGTGATAGATGAGGCCGTAACGCTGAAGCGGTTTTACAGGGAAAGCTCCAGAATCAGGTTACAGGCGGAAAATCCGGCATACAAGCCAATTTTCAGCCATGATGTAAAAATCTTGGGCAGATTATTTACAATAATTCGATCATATTAACATGGCTGCTATTTCACCTAACGCATATATTTTTCTGGGTCCTGAACTTGGAAAAAAACAGGACGAGGTAGATTTAATAAAGAAAGAATTTCAAGACGCGGATACGGCTGTTTTTTACGCCGGAGAAACGCCCGTAAGCGCGATTGCCGATTCAATTCAAAATGAAAACCTTTTTTTTGACAAACGCCTGATCATTATTAAAAACGCGGAAGTTATCAAAAAAAAAGACGAAATTGAACTTCTTGTATCCTGCATAAAAAATATTGATCATAGCACGGCAATTATCCTGCTCTCAGATGAAATAAAACTTGCCTCCGCCCTTGACGACGCCGTTCCGAAAAACAACCGAAAAATTTTTTACGAACTGTTTGAAAGGGAAAAAAGCGAATGGCTAAAACAATTTTTCAGGCGCGAAGGCTTTAACATTGACAAGGATTGCATAGCCATAATTTTGGAAATGGTGGAGAATAATACGGATGCGCTAAAAAGGGAATGTTCGCGCCTTTTACATTTTTTGCCCCGTAATAAAGAGCAGGCGGAAAGCCAGGTTAAAGCGGAAGACGTTGAAAAATGGCTTTCCCACAATAGGGAAGAATCGGCATTCACGCTTTTTTCCCGTATAGCCGCGGGCGACTTGTCCAAAGCGCTTGAATCGCTATCCGTCATGTTAGCCGCAAAAGAAAGCGCGCAGAGTATTTTGGCGGGGTTAGCGTGGTGCTTTAGAAAACTTGGCGATTATCTGTCTTTGCTTGAAACAGGTGACGCTAACAACAGCTTTGAATTAAAAAAAATAGGGCTTTCTTCACCAAAAGCAAAAGACGACTATGCCGCCGCCGCCCGCCGTTACAACGCCGAATCGGCGGAAGCATGTCTTGCCCTTACTGCGGAATACGATAATTTACTGCGCTCTCCCGTCGGCGTAATGGAAAGAATATTAATGGACAGGTATATTTTAAAAATTATAACAGCCTAATGCAGTCATCAATACTTTTTACGGCTTCGTCAAATTCACTGTGCAATAAAAAACCGGCTAAAACGCTAAGATGCTCTTCAACCGGCTGTGACCATGTTTTCTTTTTTAATTCGGCAAGTATATTTTTGGCGGTCTTTTTATTATACTCGCCGCACGCGGCGCGAATTTCAAGCAATTTTTCTTTTAATTGCGAATAATCGCCATAACCTTCTTTTTGAGTTTTTTGTCCCTTTTCTTCAAACGCGTTAATTACGGCATATAGTGAATTTAAGAATGACGGAATCTTTTCCATAATCAGCTTTTTATCATTATCACGCCCAGCCTGTTCCAATTTTAACGCTTCTTGTGAAAGCTCCTTTTCGCCAACATTGGCAAGAGCGCTCTTCATAGCATGAACATTAATTATAAACATGGAAAGATCGTCAGCCCTGCGGCATTTATTTATATAAATTGATTCTAATATCTTAGCCGCTTTTTTTGTATCACGGATAAAGAATTCCGCCAACTGTGAATTTATTGTATTCTGATTTGTTTTACTGCTTATTATCTCTTTTTGCCTACGCGCGGCTTCAACGACTTCGTTAGGGTATTTATCGCGAATTAATTTATTAAGCGTCATATTTAATTGGCGGGTATCAATAGGTTTGGAAATAAAATCATCAAAACCGTTTTTTAGGAACATTTCCGCCTGTCCTGCAAGGGCGTTTGCGGTTAACGCCACTATCGGTTTTGTATATCCCAATTCACGGATTATTTTTGTCGCTTCAATGCCGTCCATCCCCGGCATCATGTGATCCATAAAAATAACGTCGTAATCGCATTTATTTTTAATTTTTTCTATTGCTTCAAACCCGCTCATCGCAGTATCAATTGAAAGATTATAAGACGCCATTAAACCTCTTGCGACATAAAGGTTTGTTTCCACGTCATCAACAATTAAAACACGGCCATAGGGCATATATTCGCGCTTTATTTGCAGGTTCCGTATTCTCTGTTCATTAACAAAGTTAAGCTGCATCAGGTTTTCAGCCATTTCTTTGCCAATTGGATCACGATTCGTACATTTTTGAGGCAGGCTTACCGTAAACACGGAACCCACATTCGGCGTGCTTTTAATATCAATAGTCCCGTTCATCATCTGCAAAAGATTTCGCGTAATGCTCATGCCAAGACCAGTGCCTTCGGTCTTTCGGTTTGCTTCCATGTTAAACCGCGAATAATCGCTTCCCAATTTACGTACCTGCTCTGGCGTCATGCCCTGTCCCGTGTCACTGACTCGGAAAACAACGGTTATATTGCCGTCTCCCTCAAAAACGGATGAAATATTAAGATTTATAGAGCCTTCATGCGTATATTTATACGCGTTAGAAAGCAGATTATTTAAAATCTGTTTAATGCGAAGTTCGTCGCCAATCAGCATAACGGGAATGTTTTCATCAATCTGCAATTTAAATTCGATAGGTTTGCTTTCGTAGCGCATCATGTTCAATTGAACAGTATCGTGAATAAGGCTCGCGATATCATACTGAATCGGCATTAATTCAAGTTTGCCGGCTTCTATTTTTGAAAGGTCCAGTATGTCATTAATTATTCCAAGCAAAAGATCTGCGGAGTTATAAATTCTTTCAAACGCTTCTTTTATCACATTTGGCAGAGTTTCATCCTGAAGTTGAATTTCAGTAATACCCAAAATCGCGTTCATAGGCGTGCGGATTTCATGGCTCATCTTCGCCAAAAAGTCGCTCTTTGCCTTACTGCTTTCTATGGCGACTTCTGCTTTACGCATTTCAGCTATCATCGCCCTCTGCTCGCGAAGATCCCTAATATATTCCGTAACGGTAAATTCATTCTTATGCTTAACCCTAACGCAGATTACTTCTACCGGCAGCTGCTCCCCGTTTGTTTTTTGATGCGTCCATTCAAAACGGCTATAACCTTCCCTTAATGCTTTACCGACAAGATCAATGCCTTTATCCTTTGACATAATGCCGTCAGGCTGATATTCGGGAGAAAGCCTGATAAAATTATTAATAAAATCCAGCTTATCCGCCATCTCAAACATTTTTACCGCTTCTTGATTGCAATCTATAAGATTTAAGTTTTTATCCCAAAAAATCGCGCAGAAAGGGGCGGCATCGATCATTATTTGGGTGCGTTCATCAGCCTCGCGCATTTTCATTATCTGGTTATTGTGGTTTACGGCGGAACTCATCATAAGCCCCGCCGATCTTAATATGCTGATTTCTTCATGTGAAAAAGTACGCTCATTACGGCAGTCATCTATGCTGAAAAAACCCCAAAAATCGCTTTCCAGAAACATCGGGATTATTACGATAGATTTCATCCCGTAATCACTTAAAAAATCCCTATCTTCTTTGGGTAATTCAGATAACGGACTATTTATATAATTATCTTTTAAAAACGACTCTTCCCATTCCTTTTTCATGCTGTACGGAAAATGCAAACCATGCGGAATCTGTATGCAACTTCTGCCGTAATCGCTAAGCCACTCGTACCGTAAAACAAAATTCCTCTCGCCCTCGATCATTTCATTACGCCAAATTTGAACGCGGTCAACATCCAGGCAACGGCCTACAAGATCAAAACTTTTTAATAATACTGTTTCAAATGGAATGTCTTTATTATTTGCCAGCAAGATAGCAGCTGCGGTGTTTACCGTATCAAGCAAACGCGTCTGTTTCTTTAAGTCATTTTCATTGTCAAAAGACATTAAATATGCGCCTTTGCCTCTTTAAAAAGATCCCTTACTTCAAAAAAAACTTCGGCTATTTTTGGATCGTAATGAGTGCCGGCGTTTTCCATAATAATGCTAACAGCTTCTTCATCTGTAAACGCATTTTTATACGGACGTTCGGAAACAAGCGCGTCATACACGTCTACAATCGCCATAATACGCCCTTGCAGGGGAATTTCTTCTCCTTTAAGCTTATTAGGATAGCCTTTTCCGTCCCATCGTTCATGGTGGCTTCCGGCAAACAATCTCGCGTTACGCAAAAAGTCTCCCTCTCCCGTCTGCGCGATAATTTTATCTATTATCCGCTCACCTTCTTCGGCGTGGGTTTTCATAATATCGTATTCATCGTCAGTAAGTTTGCCGGGTTTATTTACTATCAAGTCAGTAATGGAAATCTTGCCCAAATCATGCATACGCGCCGAAGAAATCATTTTTTCAATGTCCCAGCTTGAAATTATATCCGCGTAAACCCCTCGTTTTTTCATTTCGTTAATTAATATCTTAATATATGCCGAAGTACGCTCAATATGGCCGCCAGTTCCCTTATCGCGGCTTTCGACAATATTAGCCAAAACCGAAACTATGCTGTTTTGCAGCCTGTTTAACTGCGCCGTCCTTTCGCGGATTAATTCGTCAATTTCAAGGTGCGTTTTAATGCGATTTATCAGCACGGGCGCGGAAAACGGTTTTGTAATGAAATCTACAGCCCCCATTTCAAACCCGTGCACTTCCACAGCGGCATCTGTGTGGCCAGTTAAAAACACAACAGGAATATTTGCCCATAAACTTTCGGATTTTAACCTTTTGAGAGCCTCGAATCCGTCCATTTCGGGCATTTCTATGTCTAAAAGAATGAGATCAGGCGTTATCTTCCCTAAAAGAGAGAACATTTTAGCTGCCGAAGGCATTGTCATAACCCGATACTGCCTATCCAACGCCTCTTCTGCCATTGACAAGTTAGTATCACTGTCATCTACGACAAAAATCGTTTTCATTTTATAAATATAGCCCCAACATAATTATAGTATAGATTTGCGTTTTTAGCAAAAAAAAAGGCTTTTTTTATATATAAAACCTAATAGTCATAAAAAATAACCAAAAGCGGAGCGTTAATCAAGGCAGATTATAGGAAAAACTCATAACCACAGAGTACTGTGGCTGTCATTGTTCATCGCCGCCAACAAATTTTTTTTCTAAATCATCCGCGGAACTGGTTATAAAGGTTAAAGGCACGGCAAATTCATCCAGAGACATATCATCAATAGGCATACAATGACGGACAAAGTGTTTATCACCGATCTTTACAAGACCGCCGCAAACCTTGTCATTAAGCGTTTCAAGCGCTTTGTTCATTTTTTCTTGTCCGATAATGCCAACCGGTGAAGAAATTTGTATCCAAATGCCATTTTGCTTAGTTTGAACCTTTTGAACAAACACCATCTGAGTTCTGTCATTACTCAGATCAAACACCATTTTAAAAAAGTCCCCTTCATCATTTTGCACTTTATAATTGCTCCTAATGAAATTTTTTACCTGATCCCATGAAGCCATATTAATCCTCCAAAAAATTGTATTAGCCTAAAGGCTTATTCATTTATAACATAAATATATTTACTTGTCAATATTTTGTAATTGAATTTTTCCGAAAGAATACTCACAAACAAAAAAAAGCCCCTGACCAAACAATCAGGGGCTTTAAAACATTTTACGCTAAAACTAGAAAGGCCGTTCCGCTAAATATTTGTACTCTTTATACACGCGTTCAGCCTGTTTCTTGGCTTTCGCAAGCAGCATGTCGGCGCGGGCCGGGTCTGCGGCTTTAAGGCTCTTAAAGCGGACTTCTTTGTACATGAAGTCTTCAAGGTTGTAGGTCGGCTCTTTTGAGTCAAGCTGGAAGGGATTCTTTCCCTGCTCTTTCAAGCGCGGATCGTAGCGGTACAATGGCCACAGGCCGCATGTTACCGCGGCTTTGCCCTGATCCAAGCCCTTGCTCATGTCGATGCCGTGGTTGATACAGTGCGCGTAAGCGATAATCAACGACGGGCCGTTGTAGGATTCAGCTTCGCGGAAAGCTTTAATCACCTGAGCCATGTTTGCGCCTAATGAAATTCTTGCGACATAAACATAGCCGTAACTCATGGCGATTGCGCCTAAGTCTTTTTTGACAATTTCTTTTCCAGAGGCGGCGAACTTCGCAATAGCGCCTACCGGAGTGGATTTTGACATCTGGCCGCCGGTGTTGGAGTAAACTTCGGTGTCAAGGCAGAGCAGGTTTACGTTCTTGCCGGAAGCCAGCACGTGGTCAAGGCCGCCGAAACCGATGTCGTAAGCCCAGCCGTCGCCGCCGAAGCCCCATACAGACCTTTTAATGAAGTGGTCTGCGAGCGAGAGCAGTAACTTTGCCGTGGAGCTTGAATTGCCTTTAAGGGCCGCTTTGAGTTCGTCAACATTTTTGCGCTGTTCTTCGATTGCGGCGTCGTCGGCTTGAGTGTTGGCAAGGAGTTTGTCGATGATTGCGGCGGCAATGCCTTCGCTCTTTGCCTTTTCTGCCATTTCACGGGCGTGGACAGCAAGCTTGTCGCTTGTAAGCCTGAAGCCCAGTGCGAATTCGGCGGTGTCTTCAAAGAGGCTGTTTGACCATACGGGGCCGCGCCCTGCGGCGTTCTGGCAGTAAGGAGTGGTGGGCAGGTTTCCGCCGTAGATTGAGGAACAACCTGTGGCGTTGCCGATAAGCGCCCTGTCGCCGAAAAGCTGGGACATAAGTTTAATGTAGGGAGTTTCGCCGCAGCCGCCGCAAGCGCCTGAGAATTCAAATAACGGGCGTTTGTAAGCGAGAGCTTTTGGATTGCTCAATTCACCGGCAGCGGGAGTTTCTGGCAGGCTCATGAAGTAATCCCATATCGCTTTTTGTTCGGCGTGGAATTCGGGATCATCAGAATATGATTTATAGGTAAGAGCTTTTGGAGCGCCGTCGTCTTTGCACTTCGGGCAGATATTAAAGCATGCTCCGCATTCATAACAGTCTTCACACGCGATGACCAATGTCGCTTTTTGCCCGTCAATGGCTTTAGGTTTGATCTCGGTGGTTTGGAAGCCCTTGGGCGCTTTCGCGATCTGATCTGCCGTAAGGTTTTTCATGCGGATACAGGCGTGGGGGCAAACCATTGAACAGAAACCGCACTGCGTGCAAACATCGGGATTCCATATCGGAACCCTTTCCGCTACAGCGCGTTTTTCGTACTGGCTTGTCGCGGTTGGGAAAGTTCCGTCTTCGGGGATTTTGCTGACGGGCAATGTGTCACCTGCCTGGAAGGAGGCGGTTCCCAATGTGTCTTTTATCCACTCGCTCCTTGCCGTAGCAAAAGGTACTTCCATATGGAGGGTACCGTCGGCCTTGGAAGGATAATCCACTTTTTCAACGGCGCCTAACGCGGCATCTACCGTCTTGTAGTTTTTCTCAACAACGTCGGCGCCCTTTTTGCCGTAGGAATGTTGGATATGTTCTTTCATTAATTTGACGGCTTCGGCTTCGGCCAATATGCCGGAAATTTTAAAGAAAGCGGCCTGCATAACCGTATTTGTACGGTTGCCCATTCCCGTATTACGCGCAATTTCCGCGCCGTTGATAACATAAAATTTAAGTTTTTTACTGATGATTTTTTTCTGTATTTCTACGGGGATTTCTTTCCAAACATCAGCCGCTTTGAACGGGCTGTTGAGCAGGAATGTCCCGCCTTCTTTAATGCTGGAAAGCATATCGTACATTTTGATATAGGAAAATTTATGGCACGCCAGGAAGTCTGCTGAATTGATAAGATACGGGCGGCGAATTTTGCCTTTGCCGAAACGAAGATGGGAAACCGTAAAGCCGCCCGATTTTTTTGAGTCATAGGAGAAGTACGCCTGACAGTTGAGTTCCGGTTTTGCCTCGCTGATGATTTTAATCGAGTTTTTGTTTGCGCCGACAGTTCCGTCAGATCCAAGACCGTAGAACATCGCTTCGGTTATGCCTTCTTCCGGTATAAAGAAATGAGGATCGTAATCAAGGCTTTTGCCAAGAACGTCGTCTTTTATGCCGACGATAAAGTTGGCAATCTTCTTGCTGGAAAGGTTGTCAAATACCGCCTTTGCCATAGAGGGGGTAAATTCCTTCGAGCCAAGTCCGTAGCGTCCGCCAAGAACAATCGGGTTGCCTTTAAATACGCCTTCGGCCTGCATTTCCGCAATGGCGGTTCGCACGTCTTCGTAGAGTGGTTCGCCAAGAGAGCCGGGTTCTTTGGTGCGGTCCAAAACGGCGATTGATTTAACGCTGTGGGGCAAAGCTTTTACAAACAACTTCGCGTCGAATGGGCGGAACAGATGGACTTTTAAAACGCCGGTTTTTTCGCCCTTGTTGTTCAGATAGTCAACTGTCTCTTCAACGGTTTCCGCGCCGGAGCCCATTATAACTACAACTTTCTCAGCGTCTTTCGCGCCGTGGTAGTCAAATATGTGATACGCGCGTCCTGTAAGTTTAGCGTACTTGTCCATCTCCGCCTGAACAATGGCGGCGACTTTTTCGTAGTACTTGTTCACGCCTTCACGACCCTGGAAGTAGGTGTCGGGGTTTTGGGCTGATCCGCGAATAGTGGGGGTTTCGGGAGTAAGGCCGCGTTTGCGGTGGGCGGCGATAAGATCATCGTCGATCATCTTGTGAAGATCGTCGTAAGAAACTTCTTCAACTTTTTGCAATTCATGGCTGGTGCGGAAACCGTCAAAGAAGTGCAGGAAAGGCACGCGTGAGCGGAGAGTGCTGGCGTGGGCGATAACCGCCAAATCCATTACTTCCTGAACGCTGTTGGAAGCCAGCATAGCCCAGCCTGTCTGACGGCAAGCCATCACGTCCTGGTGGTCGCCGAAAATTGAAAGGCTCGATGTCGCCAGAGCGCGGGCTGATATATGAAACACTGTAGATGTAAGTTCGCCGGCAATTTTGTACATATTTGGAATCATGAGCAGCAAGCCCTGCGACGCGGTAAACGTAACAGACATCGCGCCCGTGGTTAGCGCTCCATGTACTGCCGCCGCCGCGCCCGCTTCGGACTGCATCTCAATGACATCGGGGATAGCGCCCCAGATGTTTTTACGCCCTTGGGCGGAAAACTCGTCGGAGAGTTCGCCCATAGGACTGGAAGGGGTAATCGGATAAATCGCGATTACTTCGCTAAGCGCGTGCGCTACATGCGCCGCCGCGCTGTTACCGTCAATCATTGCAATTGTTCTTTCACTCATTTTTTACCTCTTTTTTGGGTTAATAAATTATATTATAGAAGGATTTTACCATAGATTAATGAATTTTGGCTAGTACCGGCAGGTTTTTATTTTGACTGTTCTTTATGTCTTTCTATAATGCTTTCAACCCGGTTTAACAATTCATCGCTTCCGTAAGGTTTTGTTATTAAATCAGCCGCCCCTATTCTGGACGCGTAGAGTTTTTCCTTTGCCCCATCCAAAGACGTTAAAAAAGCCACCGGAACGCTCCTTAAAAGGCTTATACCCTTTATTTTATTATAAACTTCCCAACCGTCCATATCCGGCATTAAAACGTCAAGTAAAATCAAATTTGGAACAAAACCTTTGGCTAAAAGAGCCAAAGCCTCTTTCCCCGACTTGGCTGTAGTAACGTTATATTTAGTTTTTAGTATATTTTCAGCGATTATTAAATGAACTTCGCTGTCATCTACTAAAAGGATTTTTAAAGTTGTATCCATACGGAATAACCCCTCTCTTTATAAATATATTTAAATTTCGGTAAAAATCAATAAAAATTTTAACATATTATGGTAAATAAACGTAAAAAACACGTAAAAACTGTTTCAACTACTATTCATAAACAAAAAAAGAGGGTATTCTTCTTTAATGAAGAATACATTTTTAATGATTTTTGCAATTTTTACCATTATATTTTTTGGAAGTTGCAAAGGCAATTCCAGTTCATCCCAGGATAAACCAAATTTTGACAAAGACGCGTCTTATGCTTTGGGGTTAAACATTGGGTCGGGATTAAGAGACGGGTTAAAAAGCGATAATGTAAACCCTGATTTTAATGAATTAATGAAAGGCATGAAAGACGGATTATTGGGTAAAGAGCCAAGATTTGCTCTGGAGGCGGCCAGAGAAAAAATTGAAGCTGCGTTTAATGCATTAACGGAAGTGAAAAAAGAAGAAGCTATACAGAAGGAAACTAACTTCCTTGCCGAAAACGCCAAAAAACCCGGAATACAAATAACGCAAAGCGGTATGCAATACGAAGTTGTTGTAGAAGGGAGCGGACCAAAACCATTGGAAAATTCCATTGTTAAAGTACATTATGAAGGCAAATTAATCGACGGTACTGTTTTTGATAATTCCCGTGACCGCCAGGAACCCGTAATATTCCCGCTTAACGAAGTAATCACCGGCTGGTCAGAAGGATTACAATTAATGAATGTAGGCAGCACATACATATTATACATTCCCTCTGAGATTGGCTACGGTCCACAGGATTATGGTCCGATACCGGCGTACTCAACATTGATTTTTACCGTTGAATTAATTGGTATAGTTTCAAGAGAAGAATACGAAGCGCAATTTGGAAATGGTTATTATTAATTAAGGAGCAAATAATGAAAAAATCAGTAATTTTTTTATGCCTGTTTTTCGCGGTTTTAACGCTGCACGCAAAAGCAATTCAAGAAGATTATAAAAAAGCCGATGATAAGGCCCGCTTAGGTTATGCCTTTGGCATGATAATCGCTTCAAATCTTGGTTTAGCTCAAACAGACATTGAATTCGATTACAACGCTTTTACCGAAGGATTAAAAGCGGTCGCGCAAGGCGGTCAAACCCAATTTAGCGAACAGGAAGCGATGGAGATTATCGAAGCCGCTTTGTACGCGGCAGAAGAAAAACAAAATTCCCGCAACAGGCAAATAGAAGAAGAATATCTTGCGGCTAACGGACAGAGGCAAGAAGTGCGGACTACGCCGAGCGGCCTTCAATATGAAATTATCAAAAGCACTGAAGGTGAAAAACCAAGAAAAAGTTCCGTCGTAAGGGTAAATTATACCGGAACATTTACCGACGGACGACCTTTTGACAGTTCCTCTGAAGATGGCGGCGCGTATATTCCTTTAGAGAATGTCATCTCCGGCTGGACGGAAGGATTAATGCTGATGAGCCCCGGCAGCATTTACCGCCTGTACATTCCGTCTAAATTGGCTTACGGCAAGGACGGCATTCAGGGCGTTATCGCGCCATATTCAACTTTAATCTTTACGGTTGAGTTACTCGAAATTATTGACGAACCTGAAGATGAGGAATCTTAATCCTAAAAACTGATCCTTCACCGGCGCGGCTTTCCACTTCGGCTTTTCCTTTGTGAAGCAGAGCGATATGCCGGACAATGGAAAGCCCAAGCCCCGTGCCTCCAGCCTCTCTGCTTCTTGCCTTATCTACTCTGTAAAATCTTTCAAATATCCGTTCCAGATGCTCAGGGGGAATCCCAATCCCTTTATCCCGCACTTCAAATACCAACTCGTCCTTTTCCTTATACGCATTGACCCAAAGTTTGGATTTTGCCTGAGAATACTTAATCCCGTTTTCTATTAAATTAATCAGCGCCTGAATAATAAAAGAGCCGTATAACCTCGCTCTCAAACTTTCCTTGCAATCGACGATTATTTCTATTTGTTTTTTCTTTGCCACAGTCTCCAGAGAAGAGACAGCCTCGCTAATTAATGGGGCGATATTTAACTCTTCCATATCGCGGTTGTTTACAGTGTTATCTTCCAAATCGGCAAGTATTAAAAGATCATTGGTAAGGTTTTCCATAATCCCAGCGTTTTTGCGGATTATCTCTATAAAGTGAACGTCTTGTTTATTCATAACGGAATCAAGCAGTGTTTCTGAAAACCCTTTGATAAGCTGAATGGGAGTACGCAGTTCGTGCGACACGTTTGCGACAAAATCCTTGCGTATTCTTTCCAGTTTTAAAAGCCGCGTAATTTCCTGCAATACTAAAACCGCTCCCGCGCGGGATTGACCGTTGTTTTCGCCATTATCCGACATTTTAGCGAGAGGGGAGGCGTAAACATGAAACTGCTGTTCCGCGCCTTTATGAAAAGTAAGTTCCGCCTCAAAGGGAACGCCGCCGTTTATAGCCTTTTTCGCAATTACAACTAACTCCGTAGAGTGAGTCGCTTCCAACAGAGTCATTTTATTTATTTCTCCGCTTCCAAGGGCAAAAAGTTCTCTTGCCTTAGGATTAACCAAATGCAGTTTTAGGGCGTTGTCCATTGCAAAGACCGCTTCCGACATTCCGTTAAGGATCGCTTCAAGGCGGCTGCCTTCCGACTTTGCCTGTTCAAAACGGAAATTAAGTTCCGCGGTCATCGCCCTCATTGCCCTCTCAAGACTTCTGAATTCCTGCGCTACAGGTTCCACTGCTTCAGGACCGGAAAGAAGAGGGGCGCTTATCTGCGCGATGTTTACCAGTTGTCCAAGCGAAGATGACAGCGAGCGCGAATACGCGTAGATCGCCCAAAAAGCGATAATAATTAACAGGCAGATAAAGACCAGAAACGGAAAAATTACGGGTGAAATCCTCACCCAAAATCCCGGAACGGAAAGCGATAATCTGAATACGCCAATGGATTTATTTTCATCGTTAAAAACGGGAAGAGCGTAGTAAATTCGCTTCATTTTTGTGCTTATGGAATTACGCCGCGCGCTCGCTTCCCTTCCTTCAAGAGCCGCCGTAATTTCTTCACGGTCAATATGGTTTACAAGATCAAATGCCACATGAGAATCCCACAATACGTCGCCTCTTGAATCAATCAACGTTAGACGATATACACTATCGCCACTTACAGGCAATTCTATTTCCGGCGTATAATCTGTATTTTCAAATATCTGTTTTATGCGATTTTCACCTATCGCGCTCATAAGAGTTTTTGCAGTATTTTCAAGACCTTGCGTATTAACTTCATAATAAAGAGAATTCATAAAAATTAATATTGACGCGATAAAAACAGCGGAAAAGCCAAGGAAGGTAAGGCCTAGAGTAAGCAAACTTTTTTTAAAAATTGTCACTTTTTTCTCCTGTATTATTACTGCGAATTTTCCGGCGTTCTAAACCTGTAACCTACGCCGCGGATTGTCTCGATCATGTCTCCGGCCTTGCCAAGTTTCTTGCGAAGACCCAATATCTGCACGTCAACGGAACGGTCGGTCACGGGGTAATCCGGCCCGTGGATGGCGGCGATAATCTGGTTACGCGAAAAAACTATTTCAGGATTGGAAAGAAAATGTTTAAGCAGCGCGAACTCGGTCGCAAAAAGCTCAAGCTGTTTGTCTCCGTTATACGCAATATGACGCGCCGCGTCCAATTTAAGTTCTCCCTGCTGCCAAACGGAAACAGACTGGGAGAAACCGCCTTCTTCCTGCCGCCTGAGAGCGGCCCGTACTCTCGCTATCAGAACTTTGGGACTGTACGGCTTTACAATATAATCATCCGCTCCCAATTCAAGCCCCGTAACAATATCCGCTTCTTCTCCTTTTGCCGACGCCATAATCACGGGAATAGTCTTGCATTGGTCAATCTCTTTTATTTTTTTTAATACTTTTAAACCGTCAATTCCAGGAAGCATAATGTCAAGTAAAATGCAGTTTGCTTTTTTAGTCTTTAATATTTTAAGCCCTTCTTCTCCTGTTTTAACCTGTAAAAGTTTCCAACCTTCCCTTGACATCGTATGAGAAAGCAATTCCTGAATATCGGGATCGTCTTCTATAATAAGAATTACAGCTTTATTCATTTAACTCCTCATGTTTGCCCTCGATCATATAAATTACGGCTTCGCAAATATTTGTAATATGATCGCCCAGCCGCTCAAGCTGGTTTGACGTTTGAATAACCTGAAGCGCATCCTTAACCATATCGGGATGTTTTTTCATTAATTTTAAAATTTCCTCAGTAAGAGTCTTATGCTCAGTATCGATCTTATGATCCATTGCCGCAGATTCTCGCGCCGCGTTAGCGTCCTGCGCCATAAAAGCGGATATGGCGGCACGGATCATTTTCTGACCCGTTAGCGCCATTACTTCCATATGTTCTTGCGCCATGAAAAGCGTCTCACCTTTTTTGGCAAGTTTCTTCGCGGCGCGCGCAAGGTGGACTGCATGATCCCCTACCCTTTCAATGTTGCTCGTAAGTTTAAAAATCGTCACCATCTCGCGCAAATCGCGCGCCACAGGCTGTTGCGTAGCGATAACAATCGCGGCGTCATCTTCGATCTTTATTTGAAGAGCGTCAACTTCCGCGTCTCCAACGCGCACTTCCTTCGCCAGATCCGCATTACGCGTCCTCAATGCGGAAAGCGCCTTGCCGAGGTTTTCCTCCACCTTGGTCGCCATCGTTAAAATATCCTGCCGTAAGCGGCTCAACTCTTCAGAGAAAAAATTTCGCGCTGCCATGTAGTCCTCCCTTCCATTAACCAAATCTGCCAGAAATATAATCTTCCGTTCTTTTGTCTTTCGGTTTTGTAAAAACTTCCCTCGTATCATTATACTCTATCAATTCTCCCAATAAGAAAAAAGCGGTTTTATTACTAACCCTGGAAGCCTGATGCATCGCATGGGTTACAAGAATTATACTATATTCTTTTTTTAACTCCCCTATTAATTCTTCGATACGGCCTGTGGCAATTGGATCAAGGGCGCTTGTCGGCTCGTCCATAAGAATAATTTCAGGCTCCATCGCGATGCTTCTCGCTATGCAAAGCCGCTGCTGCTGTCCGCCTGAAAGTGCCTGCGCCGGTTTTTTAAGCCTGTCCTTTACTTCGTCCCAAAGGGCGGCTTTTTTTAACGACGTTTCCACAATGTCAGATAAAAGCCTCTTGTCTTTAACGCCCTGCATCCGCTTTCCGTATGCCACATTGTCAAACACCGTCATATTGAAGGGATTAGGTTTTTGAAAAACCATCCCTACTCGGCTGCGGAGTTCCGTCACGTCCATATCGCCGTAAATATCCTTACCGTCAAGCAAAACCTCTCCCGTTATGCGACATGAGGGAATCAGATCATTCATGCGGTTCAGTACGCGGATAAATGTCGATTTGCCGCAGCCGGAAGGGCCGATAAGGGCTGCCACGTCCTGTTTCATAATTGAAAAATTGATATTTTTCAGCGCTTGAAATTCGCCGTAAAAAAGGTCAAGGCCTCTAACGTCAATCTTCAAATTGCTCATAACGTTTCTCCCAGTTTTTTCCTGAAATTGCCGGTTATAATTTTTGTAGCGGTATTAATAACCACCACAAGAATTACAAGCACCGACGCGGTAGCGAAAGCTATTCCAAAATCCTCAGGATGCACTGCTTCGTTTGTCAAATAATACAGGTGAATGGTAAGCGTTCTGCCCGATTCAAAGACCGTGCGCGGCATATTTTTGGTAAGGCCTACGGTAAGAAGCACAGGCGCGGATTCGCCTATGACGCGGCCAACGGCAAGAATCACGGAAGTTACAATTCCCGGAAGCGCGGATGGAAGCACCACATGGAAAATCGTCTGAAGTTTTGTTGCGCCTAACGCAAGCGAGCCTTCCCTGAATGAATCGGGAATTGATTTTAGCGACTCTTCCGTCGTTCTGATAATAACCGGCAGTATCATTATGCTTAACGTAAAAGAGCCCGCTATTATTGACTGCCCGAACCTCAACAGACGGCAAAACATAAGAAGCCCAAAAAGACCGTAAATAATCGAGGGGATTCCAGCAAGGGTTTCTATCGCAAGACGCAGTATCCTTATGAACGAAGAATTGCCTGAATACTCATTTAGAAAAATAGCGGTAGCTATCCCTACAGGCAGGGCGACAATAATAGAAACAAGAACCACATAGAGCGTGGTGATAATCATCGGGAGAATTCCATGCTCAATGCCGACGATAAAAGAGAAATTAAGAAAACCAGCCTGCGATTTAAAAATGTAGACGATAATAAACAACAAGGCGATGATAACGCCAGCCATTGCCGCCGCCATGATTCCATACATTATTTTGTCAAGGATTTTTCGTTTAGTAAGATTTTTCATAATTCCTGCTCCATCCTGCGGCGGTACCATAAAATCAAACTGTTAAGAATCAGTATTATAGAAAATAGCGTAACGCCGATTGAAAACAGCATCTCGCTATGCCTATCAGACGCATAACCCATTTCCATCGCGATTGTAGAGGTTAACGTTCTTATACTCGCAAGAGGGTTTATCGTAAGCTGCGGCGAATTTCCCGCCACAAGAATAACCGCCATAGTTTCACCCACTGCCCGCGAGATGCCAAGAATAACTCCCGCGATTACTCCAGAATTCGCGTGGGGCAAAACCACTCTCCACGCGGTCTGCATTTTGCTCGCCCCCAGCGAAAGACTCGCTTCTTTTACGGAGAGCGGAACGGCGCGAAGGGATGTTTCCGCGATTGTAATAATGGTAGGCAGTATCATCAGCGCAAGAACGATTATGGCGGAAAGGAGCGTGTTACCTGACGGCACTTTGAAGGTATTTCGCACAAACGGAACTATTACCATAAGACCGAAAAATCCGTACACCACGGAAGGAATTCCCGCAAGTAATTCAACGCCGGCGCGTATGATGGAGGCCGGTTTTGGCTTTAAAAATTCCGCCATAAAAAGAGCGCATAACAGAGCGATTGGCACTCCAAGCAAAATCGCGCCGAAACTCGCAAGTAAAGTTCCGGCAATCATCGGGAAGATGCCGAAAATTTTATCTCTTGTTGGATGCCATTCAAGGCCGCCAAGGAAACTAAAAATGTTATACGGCGGCTCAGGAAGAATAACATGCACTCTTTTTTCCAAAGCCGCAAAGGCCGCAGGCCATCTTACCGTATACACGTAGCTTTCGGGGTATGTAACATTAGCGTCGCCGTTATATGTAAATGAAAGTTTTTTTTCAGGATTTTTTTCATTATTATTTACAAATATATTAAGGACTTCTTCCTCTGACGTTTCGTCAAATGACGTTTCGTCATAGTCTTCCATAGGAAAACGAATTGTAATATTTTCAGTGTTTTTTGGAATATCAATAAAAGTGTTATGATCTATATATAAAACGCCGTTAACTGTAAATTCATCTATACGCTGTACTACAAGCCGGATGCCTTTTGCGGTAGACGAGAAAAAGGGCATTCCGCCCTGTATAAAAACAAACAGCAATATGGCTCCCAATGCCAGTACGGAAAAGAGAGCCACACTGCTGAACAGATGTTTAAAGAAAACATCCGTGAATTTACGGTTCATGCCGAGTCATACCCGTTTATTTAACGGGTATCCAGCTTTTGCTAACTACTTTTTGTCCCGCCGCGCTAAGTATCCACTGAATGAAAGCGGAACTTTCAGCATGGATATTTTTTCCCGTAAGTATAATAAAAGGACGCGCGATTTTGTACGTGCCTTTCACAACATTCGCGTTATTCGCGGCAACTCCGCCGACAGATACGGCTTTAATTGTATCATTAAGCGAACCAAGCGAGATATAGCCGATAGCGTCGGGATTCTGCGCGATATTGGCAAGTATCGCGCCGGTGCTTGTTAGCTGATTTGCGTTCGCAAGAAGTTTGCCCTGAAAGCGCGCGATTTCTTCAAAAGCGCCTCTAGTCCCCGAACCTTCCTCGCGGCTTACAACCGCGATTACGGCGTTCTTGCCTCCGACCTGGCTCCAGTTGGTGATTGCGCCGGTGTAAATATTCCTTATCTGTTCAAGAGTAAGGTCAGACACGGCGTTGCTCTTGTTCACAATAACCGCAATACCGTCAATGGCGATTATTGTTTCTTTCAGCCCCTTGCCCTGTTCGGCGGGGCTAAGCTCGCGGCTTGACATTCCAATCTGATAAAGCACT